>JAYTNA010000400.1:0-3092 GCA_043748865.1 Saprospiraceae bacterium | reverse complement strand
CCATCAAAATTTCCTGTAAAATATTGCGTTCCGGAACCGCCGTTGGGCGCACCGTTACCGATATTTACAATTAAAACCCATTTTGTTTTTTGTTCTTCTTTGCTGTACATCGAAAATAAATCCGGACATTCCCAAACGCCGCCGTGCGATCCGGCATTTACACCAAATTTTCCGCCAAACTCCCAATCTTTTAAATTTTTTGAATTATAAAACTCAACGTGATTACCCGCAGCTATCACCACCACCCAACGTTTTATTTTTTCATTCCAAGAAACTTTTGGATCTCTGAAATCGCGGTCGCCTTTATTTTTAATCACGGGATTGTTTGCATATTTAGTCCACGTGCGTCCTCTATCCAAACTATAAGCGAGACTTTGACATTCAACATCTATTTTATTTGCCTTTTCTTTTAGCATACTGTGCGAAGTAAACATCGCCACCATCGGACTTTCTCCGCCTTTTTTACCGAAGCCGGAAGTATTATTCACATCCATAACTGCGCTGCCCGAAAAAATATAACCCAATGAATCCGGATATAAAGCAATCGGCAAATGTTGCCAATGTACCAAATCTTTACTCACCGCATGACCCCAGTGCATTGGTCCCCAAACCGTTGAATCCGGATAGTGTTGGTAAAACAAATGGTATTCACCTTTATAATACACCATACCATTCGGATCGTTCATCCATTTTGCCGGTGGCGTAAAATGTAACTGCGGACGGTATTGCTCTTGATTGGTTTGAGCATTTATTTGGACTATGGACAATAGACAATAGACTATTGACAATAGAATGGCAGGTCTTTTAGTCATTTTATATTTGAAATAGGTTATTTCGGTTATAAATGCTAACCGAATTTTTTCTTAATTATTAACGTCCGAAATCATCTTGAACGCGCACAATATCATCTTCATCCGACGGATTATTCGGGTTGGTGTGCTGCCAAATTTCTGCAACGATACCCCAATCTTCTAATCCGATTAAACGATGTCTCTCTCCTTGTTTCAAGTTGATTATATTTCCCAATGATAATTTTTGCACCGCCGTTTCTTCATCGGTATCGCTAACAATAACGCCGGCAGTACCGCCAATCAATTTCCAAATTTCAGCGCGACGAAAATGATATTGCCACGATAAACGTTTGTGCGGTGCAACTATTAAAATTTTCGGACTTAATTTTTCATAGCCGGCAAAATCAGCCACTGATAAATGCGGAAAATAAGTTTTTATAAAAAGTGGTGCTTGCGTTTCATCTATCACAAAAAAACCACCCCACGGACGTGAACGATCTTGTTTATCAATTTTAAAGCCCGCTTGCGTTACTTCTTTTTCGATTCTATCAAATACGTTTATGTTATTCATTTTTTATTTTTTTTTAATATTGACTGCAAAGTAAATAAAATTTTATAAACCACAGATAAACATAGTTGACATAGTTTTCTAAGTTTTTATAAAATGTGCTTTTTCTTTTGTGCTATAAACATACAAAAAAACAAGGAATAAAAAATAAAAGCAGTTTATCTGTTTAAGATAAACTGCTTTTAATATCGGAAAAGAAAATTAACTTTTAATTTTTAGTTGATTTTTACTCCGGCTCAAACCCAAGAATAATAAAAAATTTGCCGTAATCCGTAATTTTTGTTGTGCTTTGGATTGACAATTCCGGTTTATCGAAACCGATACCATAATCAAAACCGAGTGTGCCGAACATTGGTAAGAAAACACGCAAACCCGCACCGACAGAGCGACGCACATCGAACGGACGGAAATCAGCGAGCGAGGCGAAATTATTTCCGCCTTCGGCAAATGCTAAAACATAAATCGTTGAGGACGGGTTGAGTGAAATTGGATAACGCAATTCGGTCGTATATTTTACAAAAGCTGTACCGCCGCCACTGTTACTCAAAGGTAAATCTACAGGATCATAACCGCGCAAAGAAATAATTTCATTACCCGTCAAACCTACTTGACGATTCGCTAAACCATTGCCGCCCAATATATAATGTCCGAAAGGTGAATAACCAACGTGTTTATTATAGTAACCCAATGAACCGATTTTAGCCGAGGTTTTTAAAATTAAATTTCCGGCAAGCGGTGTGTACCATTCGGCATTGAAACGCCATTTATAAAACTCTAACCATTTATATTTTTGCGCATCCGGCAAATCGTCGTACCGCTTTCCGTTTATTAAAGAATACGGAAACGTTGCTTGTGTGATGAGCGTAAATTTACTCCCGGTTTTAGGAAACAACGGGTCGGAAATAGAACTACGTGCAATTGTTTGTGATAAAGCCAAACTGTTATAATCACCGGCTCCGACCGTAAAATTCAAATAGGAATTAGAAGAAGTTGTTGCATTTGTACCTATGCCGCCAATATCATAACGTTGAAATTCAATGGCGGTCGTAGAAATAAAATTATCATCGGGCCATTTTAATCTTCTACCTAAACTCACCGAGCCTTGCATAATGCCGATAGGCGTACCGTAATTATAATAAGAATAAGCACCACCAACTGTTAATGAATTAGGGTGTTTTCCGCCGAGCCAAGGTTCCGTAAACGAGGCGTTGTAAGATTGAAAATAAGCGCCGTTAGATTGCGCACGAATAGATAATCGTTGCCCGTCGCCTTGCGGTAACGGAGCCCAAGCACCTTTTTTGAAAACATTGCGCAAGGCAAAATTATTGAACGAAACCCCGAGCGTTCCGACAACACCAAAACCGCCCCAGCCTGCAGATAATTCTAATTGATCGGAAGGTTTTTCTTCTACTTTGTATTCTATATCAACAGTTCCGCGTTGTTGATTTACGGGTGTGTTGATGCCAAGTGCTTCTTGATTGAAATAGCCGAGATTAATAATTTCGCGTTGAGAGCGAATGATTAAAGCGCGACTGAATTTATCTCCGGGCAATGTACGTAATTCGCGACGAATAACATGATCATGCGTTCTATCGTTGCCTTTGATTGTTACTTTATCTATCGTAGCTTGGGGTCCTTCAAAAATGCGCATTTCTAAGTCAATGGAATCATTTTGAACGGAAACTTCTGTGGGTTCAACATTGAAAAACAAATAACCGTTGTCCATGTAAAGC
>JAYTNA010000399.1:0-13966 GCA_043748865.1 Saprospiraceae bacterium | reverse complement strand
TTATTTTATTGTCTTTATTGAGGCTTATAGCTGACAACTAATAGCTGACTCCTTAATTTAACACAAGTTTTTTCCCTTGATAAAAATCTAAAATTTTCAATTTAAAAATATAATCGTATTTCGCAACTGTTACATCGCGCTCTGCAGTATCTAAATTAATTTTGGTTTGCGTGAGTTCAAAACTATTCGCGTTACCAATGGCAAAACGTTTATCCATCGCTTCGTACGCGGCTTTGTAAGCATCGTAGGTTTTTTGGGCGACATCAAATTGTTTTCTTGCCGCTTTCGCATTTGTAATTGCTGTTTGAACATCGCCGCGCAATTGCAATTTCGATTTGTCGAGTGCGATAGTTTGGCTTTCAATATTCAATTGTTGACGTTGAACATTTATTTGCCGACTCAAGCCGCTGAAAATCGGAATTTGCAAACTTAAACCAACACCTTGTCCGAAATTATTTCCCAACTGCATAAAATAATCTGTTGTAGGTCCTTTTGAAACCAATTGTTGTTGCGTAGTAGAAGCATTTACTTGTTTGCCGTCAATTTTCAATGGGAAAATGAAATCATTAAAATTATAAATATCTTTAGAAAAATCGCGCAACGAACTTGAATAGTTAGAACTTAATGAACCTTGAGCGTACAATGACGGTTTCAATTGCGCTTCGGCAGCTTTTAAACCGTATTCTGCACTTTTTATGCGCCATTCAGCCGCTTTAATATAAGGTTGATAACCCAATGCTTGCGCGTAAATATTTTTAAAAGTATATACATCATTCGGAACATCGGCGGGTAAGACTACTGTCGGTTTTTCAACTTTAATGGCTTGTTCTGCCGGTAATTCGAGTAAATTTTTCAAATTCAAATAACTTAATTCGACATTATTATCCGCAATGACGACTTGTTGCTCAGACCTCGCCGATTGCGCTTTCATATCCAATCGCGCATTTTGTGCCAAAGCACCGGCGCGAATTTGCTTTTCAACTTTATCGGCTTGTGCCACATCTTGTTCGCCACGCCGTTTGGCATTGGCTAATTGTTCTTCATTCAAAAGTATTTGCAAATACGCTTGCGCTACTTGCAATGCCAGAGCATTTTGTGTCTGTTCCAAATCGGCGCGTGTCGCTTGAAGTTCGGCATCGGTTTGATGAATCTGCTGCTTAATAAGTCCACCTTGATAAATCGGTACATTGGCAACCAACGACCAACTGTTGTAATTCGTTGTAGAATTTTCAAAAGTATAAGTAGAAGGATTGACGCTGCGCCCGAAATTAAGACCTAAATTAGAATTTGCGCTTACTGTCGGATATACTTGCATGTGATACAACTTATTTGTCAATTGCGCACTTTTAACTTGTACTTGACTTTGTTTAACGCTTCTACTGTTGTCTTGTGCATAACGTACACAACGCTCCAAAGTCCAAACTTCTTGACCGAAAATACATTGCGCAACAAACACAAGTACTATAATTACCGGAAGAATCTTTTTTATCATGAATTTATATTTTTAATTGGGTGGATTGCGAAATTTCTAACCTTGGAAAGTTAGAGTATGATGCATCCATAAATCAACCTGCTAACAAACCCACCCACTAACTGAACTCAAGATTACACAACTTTACATAAAACTTGCAATAAAATTATATGAAAGTGCCAAATTCATAGATGAAACCCGTGTATTTACCGAAAAACAAAAAAAATGAGCTTGTCAAGCCCTTGTCTTTTTTTAATTTTCACACAAAAATAGCTAAAACTAAGAGATATTATAATTATAGTTTGAATCTGCAGAATATTTGGCAGATAGAGGCTGTTGCTTTACTTTTGTAAAAAAAATTTAGAAGAAACTAGAGACTTTTTATATTTATGAATGACACGAAAGAGATGAAAAATAATGTAGAAAGTCCACTGGAAATATATAAGCAATCAATTGTTTTTACCGATACTGCCGGTAGTTCTCGGAAACTTTCTCCAATTATAAAATGGGCGGGCGGGAAAGCGCAAGAACTAAAATATATTATTCCTAATCTGCCGCTCCAATTTCAAGACTATTACGAACCGTTTGTCGGCGGCGGTGCAGTTTATACAGCTGTTCAAGCCGATAATTATTTTATTAACGATAAATCAGATGAATTGATTAACTTGTATCGCAGCATTACAAACGGTGACAGACAAGTATTTTTTGAAGTAGTGGGACGAATCATTCAGAATTGGGATTTACTGACAACTATTATCCAAGATAACACCATTTTTTTTATCTCAAACTACAAAAAGTATGCCGCCGGCGAACTTAACGATTCGGCATTCGAGGAAATTTTGTTTGAATTTATTTTAAAAAATACAGATCGTTTTACCGGAATGTTCTTGGTTATTTTCAATTTTGATATTGAAAATTTCATTAAAGAAATAAAAATTAACTTAATCAGAAAATGTAAACGCATGAAAAAGTTGGAGCAAATTAAAAATTTGTTGCCCGAGAAAGATATTTTAGACAACATAGAAACAGCTTTTAAAAGTGCGTATTATATGCAAATTAGGTTTCTTTACAACAATTCAAAAAAATATAAACTAAACGCCGCTTGTAAATCTGCCATTTTTCTTTTCATCAGAAATTTTGCATACAGCGGTATGTTTCGCTACAATTCAAACGGCGATTTTAACGTGCCGTATGGCGGCATTGCTTATAACAGTAAAAATTTTCAAAAAAAAGTGGATTACTTGCGAACGCAAGAACTGAAAGCACTTTTAGACAAAACCCGAATTGAAAATTTAGATTTTGAAGACTTTTTCAACTTGCACACACCGACAATAAATGATTTTATTTTTTTAGACCCGCCTTACGACAGCGAATTTAGTACTTACGCCAAAAATGAATTTACGAAAGCTGATCAAAAAAGGCTGGCCGATTTTTTGATAAAAAGATGCAAAGCTCAATGGATGATGATTATTAAAAATACAGAATTTATTCACAGCCTTTATGCTCATAGCGGATTGAATATTAAATCTTTCGACAAAACTTATCTTGTAAGTTTTATGAATCGCAATGACAAAAATGTAGAACATCTTTTAATTACAAACTCATTATAATCATAATTAACCTTTGACAGTTTACGATTAATTATTTACTTTTGTTAAAATTTATTACAGATGAATACTGCAATAGCAATTGAAAAGAAAATAGCGGCAACTAAAATTTACACTTTAGAAGAATATCTTTTAAAGGAAGAACGAAGTGTTTCCAAAAACGAATTTTATAACGGTCAAATCATTCCGATGCCCGGTGCAAAATATAATCACAACAAGATTGCGCTCAATACTATTATAGCGATAGATAAAGCCATTTCAAATTTAGAAACTTATTTCGAGGTAATTAACAGCGATCAAAAAATTTATATCGCTGCTGCAAACACAGCTTTATATCCTGATGCAATTGTTATTTGTGAAAAACCGGAATTTTGTCAAGGACGCACAGATTTAATCACTAATCCGATGGTTATCGTTGAAGTTTTATCGAGAAGTACACGCCGTTATGATCAAAAAGATAAATTTGCTTTGTACCAACTCCTGCCGTCGTTCAAAGAATATATCACAATTGAACAGCACAAACCCCATGTGGAATCTTGGTTCCGACAAGATGAAGAAACTTGGAAAATTAATCGCTCGACAGAATTAATTCAAAGTATCCCCATTCGTTCATTGAGCGTTGAATTGATGCTGTCCGATATTTACAAACGCATTGAATTTGAGAAAAAAGTATGAAGTAATTTTAAGAGCATTGACGTGAATCAGCTTTAAAATAATTACCCAAAGTCCGCGAGAACCAATAAACAGGCTATGAAACTCGAAAAAAATATTGAAAACATACACACCGAAGCGCGACAAATTATTGAAAGCGGACGAAAAACTGCGTATCAAGCCGTGAATACCAATATGGTACGCACTTATTGGCAACTCGGACAATTGATTGTCGAAGAAGAACAACACGGTAAAGAACGCGCTGAATACGGGAAATATCTGATTCAAGAACTGTCAAAACGATTGACTTTAGAATTCGGTAAAGGTTATGATAAACGGAATCTGTTTTACATGAAACAGTTTTACGCTACTTACCCAATTGTGAACGCATTGCGTTCACAATTGACTTGGACGCATTATCGCTTACTTTTAAAAGTTGAAAACTCAACCAAAAGATCATTTTACGAACAGGAATCTATAAAAAGTGGTTGGAATACGCGCGCATTAGACCGACAAATTAATGCGTTTTATTACGAGCGTTTGTTGGCAACGCAAGATAAAACTGCCGTTGAAAATGAAGCAACAGATAAAATTACGGCGTTGGGAAATGATACTTTGGAGTTTGTAAAAAATCCGTATGTTTTAGAGTTTTTGAATATCAACCCCGCACACAAACTTTATGAAGACGATTTGGAACAATTGCTGATTGATAATTTACAAGAATTTTTATTGGAACTCGGTCGTGGTTTTTCTTTTGTGGCGCGACAAAAACATATTCGTGCGGAAGATGAAAATTTTTTTATTGATTTGGTTTTCTACAATTTTGTACTCAAATGTTTTGTGCTGATTGATCTTAAAATCGGCAGATTGTCGCATCAAGATATTGGGCAAATGGATATGTACGTGCGGATGTACGAAGATTTATACAAAATCGAAGGCGACAATCCGACTATCGGACTTATCTTGTGTTCTGAAAAAACAGAAGCCGTTGTAAAATATTCCGTTTTGAGTGAAAGCAGACAATTGTTTGCATCAAAGTATTTACTCTATTTGCCTTCCGAAGCAGAACTAAAAACAGAATTAGAACGTGAACGCTTGTTAGCAGATTTGAAATTGCAACGACCGGAAATTTAAAAATAGCTACCACAGTTTACCTTTCCTAAAACCACGTGACAATGCGCAACCTCTTTACAATTTTTATTTTTTTACCGCTCACATTTTACGCACAACAAACCGCGATTTTTAAAATTGATAGTTTGCCGCAAGCCGGTGTGCTGCTCGATAAAAATTGGAAATATCATGCGGGCGATAATCCGGATTTTGCAAAACCGGAGTTCGATGATAGTGATTGGGAAAATATTGACCCGTCGAAAGATTTAAAAGAAATTCCACAACTTTGGAAAACTGATATAGGTTGGTTCCGATTCAAATTTGATGCGGATACTTCTCTCGTTAATAAATCAATTGCTTTATTGGTAGCGCAAACCGGTGCGTCTGAAATTTTTTTGAATGGGCAATTAATTGGCACGTTCGGAAAAATAAGTACGCAAGAAAATCAAACGATAGCAGTCATGCCTGATGAGGGCAGTTTTATCGGCTTGCCGATACGAAAAAAAGGTGAACAAGTGTTGTCTGTGCGGTTTACGGTACAAAAAAATTTACATTATATCAATGTTGTTGGACGAGAAAACATCACGTTGAAGTTAACAACAATGGAAACTTCCGCCATCGGACCATCCATAATGAATAATCCGGTCGTCTATTTTGAATTTACGCGCATCGGCATATTCTTTACTTTGTCTATCATAATGCTGGCACTGTATTTTTTTAATCGTTCACAAAAGGCAAGTCTTTATTTTTTTCTGTACACATTTTTTGCGCTTATTTCTACTTTTTTATTGGACATAGTTTACAGAAATATTGATTTGGCGGCTACGAGAATGGGGTTTTTTATCGGGTTTGCCGTCTCTTGGTCTTTATCGTTCGTGTTTTTTATAACAGCCGTATATGAAATTTTTAACCGAAAAAGAGGAGGAATATTTTGGATATTTATAGCGTTTATAATCGCCTCCCTAATTTTTGAGATCACTGATTATAAAAACGTTTTGAGCCTTACCGGAAATTATTTTTATCTGATATTTTTCGCCGAAATTATTCGGGTAGTTATTCTGGCGAAAAGCCAAAAACTGTTAGGAGCCAATATAATTTTTACGGGAGCAATTATTTATGTGATATTTGTATTTATTAGCAAGCTATTTCTCTGGGGATATATACCTGCCGGTCCGAATTGGATTTACGTAGATTTTGCTTACAATATTTTTCTTTTATGTCTTCCCGTTTCCATTTCAATTTTTCTTGCATTGGAGTCGTCGTTTGCAAGTCGCGCTTTGAAATTAAAACTTGAGGAAAATGAAAAACTTTCTAAAGAAAAACAACAAATCCTCGCCACTCAAAACGAAACGCTTGAACGACAAGTGACGGAACGCACAACCGCACTCAATCAATCTTTAGAAAATTTAAAAGCCACCCAAACTCAACTCATTCAAAAAGAAAAACTCGCATCACTCGGTGAACTCACGGCGGGTATCGCGCACGAAATTCAAAACCCGCTCAACTTTGTCAATAATTTTTCGGAGTTGAATGTTGACTTAGCAAAAGATATCGAAACGGAAATTCACAGACCGGAAATAGATAAAAAATATGTCGAAGAATTATTTGCCGATTTAAACGCCAACCAGGAAAAAATAAATCATCACGGCAAACGCGCCTCCGGTATCGTAAAAGGTATGCTCGAACATTCGCGCAACACCGTCGGCGAGCGGCAAATGACGGACGTAAACAACTTAATAAAAGAATTTTTGCCGATGAGTTTTCAAAGTATGCGTGCCAAAGACCAAAACTTCAACGCCGATTATCAAATGGAATTAGATGAAAGTCTCGAAAAAACAAATATCGTTCCGCAGGAAATCAGTCGCGTGTTAGTCAATTTGTTTAATAATGCGTTTTATGCGGTGAATGAAAAACGAATTTTGGACGATGGACAACAGACGACGGACAACGGAGAAAATAAATCAAACGCTAACCAACTTTCGGAAAGTTTTAAACTTTCCGAAAGTTCGTACATGCCGACCGTAATAGTCTCGACAAAAAAATTAGAAAACGCCATCGAAATTCGCGTGAAAGACAACGGCATCGGTATTCCCGAAAACATCCAGCAAAAAATATTTCAACCGTTTTTCACCACAAAACCGACCGGAGAAGGCACAGGTTTGGGTTTATCTTTGAGCTATGATATGATTACGAAAGGACAAGGCGGAACGCTTGAAGTTGAAAGTACTGAAGGCGTTGGTTCGGCTTTTATCATAAAATTAAATTTTTCCGGCTCAAAACTTGCAAGTATCAATTAAATAAAATTTCTTTGCAGCATAATTAAGAAATCAAGAGAAATTAAAATAAGATAGAAATGATTCAAGTTTCAAAAAATATTTGGTGGTGGCAAAACTATAACCCGCGTTGGTGATAGACTTGCTCTTCATTTATGTACTTGAATTTATTTTTCAGCATAATTTTTGAAACGGCTTGTTGGTTCACCCAACAAGCCGTTTTTCGTTTTATTAATAGTTATCCGTTATCCGTTATTCGTCCAAATTTTAAAACGAAAAACAATTAACAGATAACGGATAACGGATAACCAAATCAAATATGACAGCAATTAAAATGACTAACTCCGGCATTTATGCCGGAGACAAAACAAAAATAAAAACAATCACGCGCCGATATTTAGCCGATATTGTTACACCGGTGAGTATTTATTTGAAAGTGCGCGACAAGTATAGCGAATCGGTTTTATTGGAATCAAGTGATTCAAGGAGTCTCGAAAATTGTTTTTCATTTATCGGTATCGAACCGATTGCGCGTTTTCAAGCGCAAACAGGAACTATTGTAGAAATGACAACCGACGGAAAAAAGTACACGAAACAAATCGCCAATGATAAAGTATTGGCGGAATTTAAAAAATTCGTTGCGTCTTTTGATGTCGAACCTCAAAGCAATACGCTCAACGGTTTTTTCGGACATTCGTCTTTTGAAGCAGTGCAATACTTCGATACGATTTTTTTTGACCCTGCTAAACGCAAAACAGATTTACCGGATTTACATTACGCCTTGTATCGCTTTGTGATTTCCATTAATCATTTTAAAGATGAAATGATTATTCTCGAAAACATTCCCGAAGGACAAGAAAGTAAATTAGAGGCACTTGAAGCCGTCATTCACAATCAAAGCACACCGACGTTTGAATTTTCGATGAAGGGTGATGAGATAAAAAACATGAACGACAACACTTACCTCGACATGATTTCGAAAGGAAAATACCATTGTCAGATTGGCGATGTATTTCAAATTGTGCCGTCGCGCCGTTACTCACAGGCTTTTACAGGTGATGATTTTCAAGTTTATCGCGCCCTTCGCAGCGTTAATCCGTCGCCATATTTATTTTATTTCGATTACGGGACTTACAAAATTTTCGGTTCTTCACCGGAACAACAACTCGTTATTAAAAATAATATCGCCACCGTCAATCCGATTGCCGGCACGTATCGCCGCACCGGTGATGATGCACAAGATGCAGAATTGGCGCGAGAACTTGCACAAGACCCGAAAGAAAATGCTGAACACATTATGCTCGTTGATTTAGCGCGTAACGATCTGGGTAAGCATTGCACATCGGTAAAAGTAAAAGTATTGAAAGAAATTCAGTACTTCAGTCACGTGATACACATCGTTTCAAAAGTGGAAGGCACGTTAAAAAAAGACACCAATCCGATTGATGTTTTTGCCGATACTTTTCCCGCCGGCACACTCAGCGGCGCACCGAAATATAAAGCGATTGAACTCATCGCCGATATGGAACAAGAGAACCGACATTTTTACGGCGGCGGTATAGGCTTCATCGGTTTCAACGGTGACCTGACACACGCGATTGTCATTCGTTCTTTTTTAAGTAAGGATAATATTTTGCACCGTCAAGCCGGTTGCGGTGTCGTCGTTTCAAGTGTTGAAGAAACGGAATTGATGGAAGTACATCATAAACTCGGTGCGTTGAAAAAAGCATTGGAAATTAGTTGATGGTAGAAGGTATAAAGTAGAAGGTAAAAAGTAAAAAGTAGAAAACAAAAAGTAGAAGGTAGAAAGAAAAAGGTATAAGGTAAAATTTGCAAGATGATATTCTTCTATCTTCTACTTATTACTTTTTACTTTCTACCTTCTACTTTCTACTTCCTACCGGTAGAAAGTAGAAAGTAAATTTATTAATAAAATTTTTTTATGCATAATTTCAGAGAGCTACAAGTTTGGAAAGATTGTGTGGATAATGCAACTTTCACGTATCAAATTACACGTCAATTTCCTAAAGAGGAACTATTTGGTTTAACAGCGCAAATGAGAAGATGCGCGGTTTCTATGGCATCTAATATTGCTGAAGGTGCAGGCAGAGGTACAAATGCTCAGTTCGGACATTTTTTGGATATAGCGATAGGCTCAACTTTTGAATTGGAAACACAAATGATTATCGTAAAAAATTTAGGTTATATTGATTCTGCTCTCCTCGCAGAATGGCAAACCAAAATACAATCCATTGAAAAAAGAATTTCTTCATTAAAAAATAAAATTGTAACAAAATGAAGATAGAAGGTAGAAGGTAAAAAGTAGAAGGTAGAAAGATAAAAGTAGAAGGTAGAAAGAAGAAGGTATAAAGTAAAATTTGCAATATGATATTCTTTTTCTTTTACTTGCCACCTTCTATCTTCTACTTTCTGTCTCCTACTTTCTACCTTATTCTTTCTACTTTCTACCTTCTACTTTCTACCTTCTACCATAAATAAATTATGAAAATCTTAGTCCTCGATAATTACGACAGTTTTACGTACAATCTCGTTCAATACATCACCGAAATTGTCGGAGAAAAACCGGATGTTTTTCGCAACGATAAAATTTCGTTGCAAGATGTTGAAAATTACGATTATATTTTTCTGTCACCAGGTCCGGGTTTACCAAAAGATGCCGGTATTATGCCCGAACTGATAAAAAAATATGCGCCGACAAAAAACATTTTCGGGGTGTGTCTCGGTTTGCAAGCCATCACGGAAGCCTTTGGCGGAACGCTTTATAATTTGCCGAAAGTTTATCACGGCGTTGCTACCAATATTAAAATTACGGACAAAAGCGATGCGATTTTTGAAAACGTACCCGGTGAAATTCTTGTCGGACGTTATCATTCGTGGGCGGCAGTGAAAGAAACTTTTCCCGACGATTTAAAAGTAACTGCGGTGGATAGTGCCGAAGGTGTCATTATGGCACTCGCGCATAAAACGTATAATGTCAAAGCCGTACAATTTCATCCGGAAAGCGTAATGACGGACTACGGCAAACAAATTTTAAAAAACTTTTTACAACACGCACATTCAAACGTTTCGCAAAATGCGATTGAGTATGTGTTTTAGATATGTTATCTGTTATCCGTTATCTGTTATCCGTTTATAACGATTAACTAATAACGGATAATCGATAACCGATAACCGATAACCGACAACGATTCAACAATGAAAGTAGTCCTACAAAAACTATTCGAGCATAAAAAACTCTCAAAGCAAGAAGCAAAAGAAATTTTGATTAATATTTCTGCATCAAAATATAACGACGCACAAATTGCGGCATTTATCACCGTGTATCTCATGCGACCGATTTCGGTGAGCGAGTTTGAAGGTTTCAGGGAAGCATTGCTTGAACTTTGTATCCCCGTTGATTTGGAAGGCATTGATACGATTGATGTGTGCGGTACGGGCGGCGATGGAAAAAATACGTTTAATATTTCTACGCTTTCATCGTTTTTAATTGCCGGTGCAGGTTATAAAGTGGCGAAGCACGGTAACTACGGCGTATCGTCGGCGAGCGGTTCGTCGGATGTGTTGCAGTTTGTAGGATATAAATTCACAAATGATATTGATACGTTGCGTCGACAAATCAACGAGACGAATATTTGTTTTCTGCACGCGCCGCTTTTTCATCCGGCTTTAAAAACGGTTGGACCTATTCGCAGACAACTTGGCGTAAAAACTTTTTTCAATATGCTCGGACCGATAGTGAATCCGGCGCGACCGAAATATCAAATGTCAGGCGTGTTTAGTTTGGAGTTGGCGCGACTGTATAAATATATTTTTCAGCAAATTCCGGACAAACAATTCGCCATTATTCACGCCTTAGACGGTTACGATGAAATTTCTTTAACCGGCGATTTTAAATTATTGATGAATGATCGTGAAGCCACGCTGTCACCGCAAAACATGGGTAAAAAAACTTTACAACCCGAAGATTTATATGGCGGCGATACCATCGAATCTGCCGGAAAATTATTCATAAAAATTTTGGAAGGTCACGGTACAAAAGCACAAAACGATGTGGTCACCGTTAATGCCGGCGTTGCTATTAATTGTATCAAACCAAACACGTCGCTTGAAGATTGTATAGCGGAAGCAGAAGAAGCATTGCAATCCGGAAAAGCAATGGAACAGTTGAAGAAATTAATCGCTATTTAATTATTCGCATCGCCTCTGATAGGTTTTAAACCTGAACAAGGGTAAAAAAAACCATAATTCGTAATTCGTAATTCGTAATTGATTTTGGATATTTTACAAAAAATAGTAGCGCATAAAAAAATTGAAGTTGCAGAGCGCAAAATTGCTGCGCCTTTAATCGAACTCACAAAGAGTCCGTACTTCAGAGAAGCGACGCGCTCGCTGCAAAAAAAATTGAAAAGTGAAGGTGCAAGCGGTATCATTGCTGAACATAAACGCAAATCACCTTCTTTGGGTTGGATTCACGAACACGCGAACGTCGTTCACATAACGACCGGTTACGAAAAAGCCGGCGCGTCGTGTTTGTCAATCTTGACCGATAATTATTTTTTCGGCGGCTCGACGCAGGATTTGATGAGCGTGACAAAGCGCGTGAACATTCCTGTGCTGAGAAAAGATTTTATAGTTGATGAATATCAAGTTTTTGAAACAAAAGCAATGGGTGCCGATGTTATGTTGCTGATTGCAGAGTGTTTGACGAAAAAAGAAATCAAATACTTGGCTCAAACGGCAAAAAATGTCGGACTCGAAGTCATTCTCGAAATGCACGACGAAAACGGCTTGGATAAAATTTGTGATGAAGTAACGTGCGTCGGTATCAACAATCGCAATTTGAAAACTTTTTCGGTCTCCGTTCAAACTTCAATTGATTTAGTGAAACAAATTCCTGACAGGTTTATAAAAATTTCCGAAAGCGGTATCAGTCAGCCGGAAAAAATAATTGAGTTACGTGCACATGGTTTTAAAGGTTTTCTCATCGGCGAAGCATTTATGAAAACGGAACATCCGGCGGCGGCGTTACAAAATTTCATTTTTAAGACAACGGACGACGGACGACGGACAACGGATAATGGATAACAGATGTCGGACAGAGGATGCCAGACAAAGAATAAAGATTTTTTAAAACATACACAGAAAACAATTTATTATGAATCACAATTTTAGAGAGTTACAAATTTGGCAAGAAAGTGTAGAGAACGCTACTATCACATACACAATAACGAAAAAATTTCCTAAAGAGGAATTGTTTGGAATTGTATCGCAAATGAGAAGAGCTTCAGTTTCAATTGCATCAAATATTGCTGAAGGTAGTGGTAGAGGGACAGATGCACAGTTTTCTCATTTTTTAGATTTAGCAATTGGGTCATCTTTTGAATTAGAAACTCAAATTATTATTTCAAAAAATTTAGGGTATGTTGATACTGAATCTTCTGTTTCTTGGATTGATAATTTACAAAGATTAAATAGGAAAATATCAACTTTAAAGAACAGGTTAAATAAATAATGGACAACAGACGACGGACAACAGACAACGGATTACGTACAACAAATGACAGACATGATTATAATTTGTTACTGTTGTCTATCGTCCACTGTCTGTTGTCCGTCGTCCGTCGTCTATCTTCCAATTATGAAAATAAAAGTATGCGGTATGCGCGACGTGGCAAATATTGAAGCCATCGCAACATTACCGATAAATTATCTCGGATTTATTTTTTACGAAAAATCACCCCGTTTCGTAATGGATAATAACGTGTTTGAAACGGCGCAAATTCCGAACGCAATTCAACGTGTGGCAGTGGTAGTGAATGCAAGTTTAGATTATATCATGCACTTACATGACGATTTTGGTTTTCGCGTATTTCAACTGCACGGCAATGAATCACCGGCATTTTGCAGGTTGTTGAAAGTGGAATTGAAAAATATAGAAATCTGGAAAGCTTTTTCGGTTGGTGATGATTTTGATTTTTCGGTAACGGAAAACTACAATGATGTAGTTGATTATTTTCTATTCGACACAAAAACAAATCAACATGGCGGCAGCGGACAAAAATTCGATTGGGAAATTTTAAAAAAATATAAAGGCAAAACGCATTTTTTCTTAAGCGGCGGTATCAGTGTCGATGATGCAGACGCGATAAAAAAAATAAAAATCAAAAAATTAATGGGCGTTGATATTAATTCAAAATTTGAAATCGCACCGGCGCAAAAAAATTTTGAGTTAGTAAAAAAATTTTCAGAAAATTTATTTTAGATATTTTTTGAAAAATTTTACAACAAAAAAAAATTGAAAATGAAATCAAAAAGATTTTTCAAATTCATGTCAGCTGTTTTCCGTTTATAAATTTTAAGTTCAGAAAAAAGAAACATAAACTATGATTCATAAGATTCTAAGATATACAGAATGATTATGAAATTTTTAATCTTGTCAATCTTTCAATCATAAAAATCATGGTTCAGAAAAAATAAAATATGCAAAACAATACAGAAAAAAATTCGGTCGGCAATTATCAACCCGACAATGAAGGATATTACGGAGATTTCGGCGGTGCGTACATTCCTGAAATGTTGTGGTACAATGTAGAAACGTTGCGCAAAAATTATTTGAAAATAATCAACACGCGCGAATTTCAAGCAGAGTTTAAACAACTGTTGCGCGATTATGTCGGCAGACCAACGCCATTGTTTTTCGCAAAAACTTTGTCGGAAATTTACGGCGCACGCATTTTTTTGAAACGCGAAGATTTATGCCACACAGGTGCGCATAAAATAAATAATACCATCGGACAAATTTTGGTGGCGAAACGTCTCGGCAAAACGCGCAT
>JAYTNA010000398.1:0-3104 GCA_043748865.1 Saprospiraceae bacterium | reverse complement strand
ATAATGCGCCGGTTTTTTTTCAAAAAGGTATTGTTTATGCGTCCGACCGACCGCAGGGTTTTAAGTTGCTGAAAGAAAAAAACCCGCAAACGGATCGCGATTTTATTTTACTCTATTATTCCGAGCCTTTGAGTGACACCGGTTTTACGGAGCCGCGCATTTTTTCTTCTAAATTCAGCGATTTGAACAGAAATACGGCGAATGCTTCGTTTACAAAAAATGAAAAGCGTATTTATTTTTGCAAAAACAGTACGGAATCGGCAAAAAACGGCAATTACAATATGCAAATTTATACCGCCGAAACTGAAGATTTTGAACATTGGAAAAATATGGAGCGATTGGATATTTGCTCGCTTGAATCGAATTATATGTATCCTGCCATATCGCCTGACGGAAAATTACTTTTTTTTGTGGCGGACAGAGGTGATAGTAACGGCGGTTTGGATATTTATATGGTTCATAAAACAAAAAAAGGTTGGTCGCGTCCCGAAAATTTGGGAACGAAAGTGAATACACCCGCGCATGAATGTTTTCCTTATTACTCAAGCGACAATAAATTATATTTTTGTTCAAAAGGTCACACCGGTTTCGGCGGTTACGATATTTTTTTTACGCAATATGATTCTGTAAAAGCGACTTGGCAAACGCCGGTTAATTTAGGGTCGCCGATTAATACGGCATACGACGATATTTCCATTTCGTTTTCAAATAACAATCCAAATTACGGTGCGTTCACTTCTACACGCGACGGTCACGGTGATGATATTTATTTTTTTAAGATTGATGCCGATATAAAATCGGACTCGAGTACTGAGATAAAAAAAGATTTGATTAAACACTAAATTTTCTTTACGCGTTGTTTGCTTAAAGGTAGGTTTCATTGTTATTTTTTGCAAAATTAAAAACAAAAGCTCAATAAAATATCTAATTTTGCATTGAGAATAATTTGACGACGGATGACAGACAACGGATAACAGACAATTGTCCGTCGTCTGTTGTCCATTGTCCGTTGTCAATTAAATTATAAATTATGGCAGTAATCTCCGCAACTCAATCTATCACTTTAAATCCGACACAAGAAAAACAATTAAGCGACAACAACAATCGTTTTAAGATGACGGCTTGGCTGTTTAAAGTTTTACCCGCAGCTTGGTTTATGGGTATTCGTGTAAAAAGTGTCGCAGCAGAAAAAGCAGAAGTTACTTTGCCGTATCATTGGCGCAGTCAAAATCCTTTTCAATCTATTTATTTAATCGCGCAATGTGCGGCGGCAGAACTTTCGACAGGACTTTTAGCCACTTTAGCATTACAAGGTCGCGGAAAAATTTCGATGCTTGCAACGCATATCGAATCGGATTTTACTAAAAAAGCAAACACGCTCACGACTTTCACTTGCGACGAAGGCGCGGCTATTTTTAGTTTGATAGATGAAGTTGTAGCAACCGGCGAAGCAAGAACGATTGTCATGACATCGAAAGGTGTGCAAGCAACCGGTGAAGTAGTTTCAATAACCCGGGTTACTTGGTCGTTCAAGGCGCGGAAATCGTAGAACTATTGATTAGTTAGTTGGTTAGTTGGTTGATTCTTCGTACACAAATTATTGTTTCCAAACGTTATAGAGTTTTTCAAGATTCTTTTTTAATTATTTCTGCATGAATTTTATTTTTTCAAAAACTTTTCAAAATGTTTTTTTGAAAAACTTTTCGAGAAATATTTCGAAAAATATTCCAAAATATTTATTTGAAAAGTTTTCCAATATTCTTTTTCAAAAAAAAATATTTTTCATCGCTGTTATTTTAATAGCCGGCAGCAATTTATTGTTTGCACAACGTGACGCACAAAAATTGGTAACAAAAAATATGCACTTCAAAGACGGTGTATATAGAAATTTTGCGGCGTGGCAAAAAAATCAACCGGATATAAAAATGTCGGACGTTGCGATGAGTTATTTTTTGAATCCGATTACTAACCTTTTAGAAATTGATACCGTTGCTTTGAAAAAAACGCATGAACGGATTAATCCGGATTCTGTTTGGAGTTTTGTTTTGTCGGGTGTGACTTACATTTCTGTTCCGAAAAAAGAAATTTCAAAATCATTGAGTACTTTTGCCGCGCTGACAAGCACCGGCAATTTTTGTTATTTTCAGTACCAAGTAAAAGAAATAACGAAGGTGCCGATGACAGCTTATGCACCGCAAACCGGCGAACCGTTTATGACAAAAGAAGTCACAAAAACAGAAACTGTTTGGCGACAAAAACTCATCGCGTTTGAAACCGGCGAAGTATATGATTTCAATGTGCCGACGGTAAAAACGTTGGTCTCTGATGATGCCGGCTTAATCGCATCGCTCAATGCCCTCAAGCCCGGCGAAACCGTGAATAAACTTTTTAAGTGTTTGATGATTTATAATGACAGACATCCGGTGTTTCTTAAATAAAATTATAGTCGGTTAGTCTATTTAGTCGGTTAGTCAGTTAGTCAAACATTTTCAAACTAACCGACCAAAAGACTAACCGACTAAACTTGACTAACCGACTAACCGACTATATATGTACAGCATTTTTAAAAAAGAAATCAGCCAATTTTTCGCTACAATTACCGGTTACGTTGTCATCGGTATTTTTTTGCTCATTACCGGACTGATGATTTGGTTTTTTCCGGAAACGAGTTTACTCAATCAAAATATTGCTACGCTCGACCCATTATTTTCATTGGCACCTACTATTTTTTCGTTTCTCATTCCGGCTGTCACCATGAAAATGATTGCCGAAGAAAAACAGACGGGAACGATTGAGTTTTTAATGACAAAACCCGTCACGATTTGGCAAATTATTTTGGGTAAATATTTAGCAAGCGTTGTACTCATTCTGCTTGCGTTGTTACCGACCGTTTTGTATTATACCACAATTTATCAATTAGGTTCACCGAAAGGAAATTTAGACAGTGGCGGCATCTTGGGCAGTTACATCGGTTTGGTTTTACTCGGTATGGTATTCGCGGCGATTGGTTTATTTGCTTCGAGTTTGCAAAGCAATCAAATCGTGAGTTTTTTATTGGCGATATTTTTGTGCGCGTTTGTATACTGGGGTTTCGATTATGTTTC
>JAYTNA010000397.1:0-3281 GCA_043748865.1 Saprospiraceae bacterium | reverse complement strand
GTAAATCCAAAATTATATTTTGAATTTACAAGGTAAAAGTAAAAAACAACATGATAAAAAGAGATTTAAAGAAGGCATTAGGATTCAACTGATTTACGTCACAAATTGAAGTAAGTTTTAACTTCCCTCTACATCATGATTGATATTAATTGCGACCTCGCCGAAGGTATGTCTGACGATGCTTTGATAATGCCTTTTATCACGAGTGCCAATATTGCTTGCGGTTTTCATGCAGGCGGATGGGATATGATGAAACGCACCATAGATCTATGTGTGCAATACAAAGTAAATATTGGCGCGCATCCGAGTTTTTTGGATAGAGAAAATTTCGGCAGAACAGAAATGCAAGTGTCGGATGCTGTTTTAATGGATTGGATCACGACACAAATTCTTTCTTTACAAAAAATTTGTACAGATGCAGGCACTACTTTGCATCACGTAAAACCGCACGGTGCTATGTATAATATGTCAGCGCGTGATGCACGATTGGCGCATTTGGTAGCAGAAACTATAAAAAAAATAGATGCGCACTTGATTTTATTCGGATTGAGCGGCAGCGTTTCTATCACCGAAGCAAAAAAAATCGGATTACGGACAGCGAATGAAGTTTTTGCCGATCGCACTTATCAAAACGACAGTACACTCACGCCGCGTTCTCAAAAAAATGCTTTGATTGAAGATGAGGGAGAAGCAGTGAAACAACTCTTGGAAATTATACGCGATAAAAAAGTGACGACAGTTTCCGGTGGTAAAATTCCTATGTCCGCAGAAACAATTTGTATTCACGGGGACGGGAAATATGCTTTGGTGTTTGCAAAAAAAATTTGGGGAATGATTTATGGGAATGATGAATGATGAACGATGAATAGATTGTTTTATTCATCGTTCATCATTCATCATTACTATTACACAACATCAATTGGGCGATTAATACTTTCTTGCAACGTTATAAAAGTTTCCGTGCGCTGAATGCCGTTAATTTTTTGAATTTTATCATGTAAAACTTCTTTCAAATGGGCAGTATCGCGACAAATAATTTTTGTGAAAATACTGTAAATACCGGTCGTATAATACGCCTCAACGACTTCCGGAATTTTTTCTAACGTAGCAGCAACTTCATCGTAGTAAGAACTTTTTTCTAAAAAAATGCCGAGAAACGCACTCACATCATAACCCAATTTAGCGTAATCTACTTTTAAGTTAGCACCCGTCACAATGCCCATATCTATTAGTTTATTCATTCGGACGTGAACAGTGCCGCCCGAAACGAAAATTCTTTTGGCTATTTCCGAATACGCCGTATTTGAATCCTTCATCAATATCGCTAAAATTTGTCTGTCCACGTCATCAATATCAGGAGATTTTTGCATAATTTTATAACTTAATTAAAAATGATAGGCAAAAATAGCGTTTTAGTAAATAAACTTTACCAATAAACCGTTTTAAGATTGACGAAAGAAAAAAAATTAGTCTCTAAGAAAAATTAAAAAATAAAAATAGCGCATGAAGGTCGCAACATACCACGATACTATACAAAAATCGGCGAAAGAAGATCGCTATCAACACCATGATTATTATTTGATAGATGATTTACTCACCGACGAACACAAACTCATCAGAGAATCGGTGCGTACTTGGGTAAAAAAGGAAATCAGCCCGATTATAGAAGAGTACGCGCAACGCGCGCAATGTCCCGTCCATTTATTTAAAGGTTTGGGAGAAATCGGCGCGTTCGGTCCAACGATTTCGCCTGAATACGGCGGTGCGGGTCTGGATGAAATTGCTTACGGTATCATTATGCAAGAGTTAGAGCGTTGCGATTCCGGCATTCGTTCTATGGCATCGGTGCAAGGTTCTTTGGTCATGTATCCGATTTATAAATTCGGCAGCGAAGAACAAAAACATTATTATTTGCCGAAATTAGCTTCTGGAGAATTCATCGGTTGTTTCGGTTTAACGGAACCCGATCATGGTTCTGATCCGGGCGGCATGACAACGAATGTAAAAGATGATGGTGACAGTTATATTTTGAATGGCGCAAAATTGTGGATTACTAATTCGCCGGTATCAGATATTGCCGTTGTTTGGGCGAAACGCGAGGACGGGAAAATCATCGGCTTAATCGTCGAGCGCGGTATGCCGGGTTTTACAACGCCGGAAATTCACGGTAAGTGGTCTTTACGCGCATCGGTTACGGGTGAATTAGTTTTTCAAGATGTGCGTGTGCCGAAGAAAAATGTTTTGCCGGGTGTTGTCGGCTTGCGGGGACCGCTAACTTGTCTTTCTAAAGCGCGTTATGGTATTGCTTGGGGTGCTATTGGTGCAGCGTTGGATTGTTACGATTCGGCTTTGCGTTATTCTTTAGAGCGCGAACAATTCGGCAAACCTATCGGACAGTTTCAATTAACGCAAAAAAAACTGGCTGAAATGATTACAGAAATTACAAAAGCACAATTGTTGGCGTGGCGTTTAGGTACTTTAGCCAATCAAGGCAAAGCTACACCGGCACAAATTTCGATGGCAAAACGCAATAATGTAGATATGGCTTTGCACATTGCCCGCGAAGCGCGACAAATTCACGGCGGCATGGGTATTACCGGAGAGTATCCGATTATGCGCCATATTATGAATCTTGAATCGGTTATTACCTACGAAGGTACGCATGATATTCATTTATTGATTACCGGACATGATGTTACGGGGTTAAATGCGTTTAGTTAGTTGTAGTTTCATCATTTAAAAATTCACTTGATCTCCTCAATGGTGTATAGAAAAAATTTCTCTGCTTTAGCTGTGTCTGTACTAGTAATAGGTAGTACTTATGCGCAAAAACCGGAAACCATTAAATTAGATAATCCGTCTTTTGAAGATTATCCTGGCATGGCGCATCCGCCACAAGGTTGGTTCGACTGCGGTTTTCCGGGCGAATCACCTACCGATGTTCAACCCGGTAGTTTTCAAGTGATGAAGCCGGCACAAAATGGTAAAACTTATGTCGGTTTAGTCACGCGAGATGTAAATACGTGGGAGTCTGTCGGGCAAAAATTAAAATCGCCGATATTTAAAGGCACAAATTATCGGTTCAGTATTTTTGTCTGTCGTTCCGAGTTGTACATGAGTCAAAGCCAATTGACGCGCCGTGAGGTGAATTATATAACACCGACAGTATTGCGTATTTGGGGCGGTTCAAGTCCGTGCGGTAAAGATGAATTATTGGGGGAAACCGCAGAAATCATGAATGCTTCTTGGGAAAAAAAAGATTTCACTTTCAAACCAAAATT
>JAYTNA010000396.1:0-6350 GCA_043748865.1 Saprospiraceae bacterium | reverse complement strand
TAAAATAATTGACAGTGACAACTACCGGTGCATTCGATTGATCTTTCGGCAACACTAAAGTATTTAAAGGATTAATTCGGCTGAACGGATTGCTGCCGTGCCATGCCGAACCCGCATCAAAAAAACCTATCACTTGAAAATTGCGCAAGAACGCCGAAGCTAACGGTTTGCCGGACAAATATTTGAAAATCGGTACGCGCACTTCGGCATTGACTAAAGTATTGGAAGTGCCGTTGCGAATATTGCGCGAGAAGCCGCGCATATTTGCCGCCAAAGTTTGAAAAGCATATTGTTCTGCCGGAATTGCGACATTGTCGTTATATTTCGCAAAAAGTTGACCATCGGTGCCACCCAAAATATACAATGTTTTTTCGTCACCGAAAGAAAATGCGCCCGCAGCACGCAAAGCGATGACAGAATGTTTTAAAAAACGAATATAGTGTCGTGCATCAAAACCCAAAGTTCCCATAAAACCGTTGGCAAATTTGAAACTTGGTTTGTTGTCGAGGTCAATGTTCATGCGTTTCGCAACGTCCACCCAAACTTTATAGCGCGTACCGTATTTCATATTCACGTCAATATCGAGCGTATTATCGAAAACGTATTCCAATTTCGCGCCGAGTCGTTGTTCATTCGTCACCACAGAATCCAAAGAAGTGCGATCATTCGCCAACGGAGAATATCTATCGAAACGCGCCGAACCCGTAACTGCCAAACGACTGAACACATCTAAAGGATAACTGATGGTGTATTGCGCTAAATTTGTTGTCGTTCTGCTTTCCGATGTCGGATAAGTAGTATTGTCGGCATACCGCGCCGATTTATGATAAAAAGCATAACGTTTATCGAAACGGCGTTTTCTGTCGTCAAAAAAAGCGTAGGCTTCGTAACCGCTTGTGATGTTTGTCGGAATGCGAATACCGCCTTCGAGTTGATAGTCTTCGAGTAAATCTTTGAAATTTGCTTTCATTAAAATACCCATAGGCGGTGTCGTAAAACTTTGCGGCGTACCGGCGTAACTGTCCAAACCGCCGAACAACAAACCGTTATCGAGTTTCGTGGAATAAAAATCATTTCTGAATTTCAAACGATAAGGGATTATGCGACTTTGTTTGAAAATATAATTTTTCTTTTCGTCCGCTTTATCGTTTTGCAAAAACACATTTGCCGGCGACAACGGTTCGGGCGTTATAACTTTTACCGGTTGGTCCGGTTCTCTTTGAATACCGAGCGATTTTTCACTTTCTGCTTGACGTTTTTCGTTTTTCGTTTTTACCGCATCTTTATCATCAAATTCACTTTGAAAAACGTAATTATCAATATCTATTTTTTTTGTCGTGTCCGGTTTTGTAACGACGCGATTTGCCGGCAATTTTTTCTCAACAATTTTTTCTTCTTTCACCGTTATGCCGGGTGTTGACATAGAAGATTTATCGCCGGTCGTTTCTTTCGGTTGTTTTATTTTATTTTGAATTTGTTGTATCAACCAATAGCGCGTAAAATCGGGCGTAACTGTCGTATCCACGTCAATTTTAAAAAGATGTAAACGCGGCGGATATACAAAATCAAAAGATTCAACGCCGATGCCGGCGCGAGGCGCGATGTTTTGTGTGACAATATTATGGTTGTAATTCGTACTATTATGAACGACCGCAACTGTTTTTAAAATCGGTTTTAAGATGACGGAATCTATGCGCAATGAATCATTAAATTGTCGCACCGAATCTTGCATCACCGTCAAAATAATTTTTTCTTTGAAAGTATTTTGGCCGTAAAAAATAGTATCTGTCCGCACCAAACGTTCTTCGAGATGCGCGATTTGACGATTACTCACACCGCTTTCATCACATAGAAAAGAAAAATAAACGGAATCAATCACTGCCGGTTGCCGATTATTGCCGGTCAATGAATTACTGATGCGCACCAAATTTGCCGAAGTATCTTCTAAATCTCTGAAAAATAAATTGTAATGTCCTGTCGGAACAAGTGTATCTAATTTATCCGGATTGGTTAAGCGCGTTTCGCCGGCTGCATTATCTATGCGATTAGAAGAAAAAATAATGCCTTTTTTACCGTGAATGTTTGCCGAAACCGCATCTAAATCATCCCAAAAATCATTTGTAATGCGCTTACCGCTTTTCATTATCGGATTATAAATAAATACATCACTCATTCCCGCCGTAGCTGCGGTGATCACTAAATCACGCGGATTCATAAAATCAATTGAATATACGCGCTGAAAATCCGGCGCGAAATCTTCAACAATTTTAGGTTTCTTTTTATCATTCGGGTTGTAAGTAAAAAGTTTAACGACATCTCGATATTCATAAACCGCCATTAAACGTTGATTGTCCGGATTCCAAGCCAACAACGGATAATTATAATCGGTAGCTTGCAATGGATTGCGCGTACCGCCTTTCAAAATCAATTCGCGTTTGCCGGATGTTACGTCTTGCGTATAAATTTTCCATTTACCTTGCTCGTTTAAAACATACGCCAAACGTTTGCCATCAGCACTCAATTTCGCTTGCAAAATCGGCAATTTGAATTTATTTTTTATTTTTAACATGGACGACGGACGACGGACGACGGACGACGGATTTTTCAATTTTTTATTGTCCGTTGTCCGTCGTCCGTCGTCTAAAATCCATTGTCCTACATCCGTTGCCTTTAGTTGTTCGTTTTCGTAGCGGCGTTTATAAAATTCCATACATGCCAAAGCGAGTGCATCGTTTGTATTATTCATCACATACATCATCGCCTCTTCGAGACTGCGATTGACGCGAGTCAGGTATAATAAATTGGCGACATTCGCTTTGCCGTATTGCGTTGAAATAAAATTAAAAAAGGCATGACCTGCTAATCTCGGCTCTGTCAATGCGAATTTATCAAAATTTTTATATTTTTTTGAAAGTGTGAGCGCACGCATTTGATCATCTAAACCCGTGTTCCATTCTTCGCCGATGTACGATACCAAACCATTTTTGAACCAAAGCGGCAAATTAAAAGACAACGCGTTTTGCACTACTTCTTGAATATTATTGCCATACAACATCGTGTTGATATATACCGTCGCAATCCCTTCTCGAATCATTTGGCGCAGGTGAATATGATCGCCGTCGAAATACACAAAAATTTTGCTGCCGACAACTTTTACGCCTTTGTTTTCAGTCAAAAAAATTTCATCTTGTCCGATATTACTTTGGTGCAAATCGGAAACATCGGAATAGACAATGATTTCCAATTTATCGTTGAGGCGATATTCCACCATTTTTTGGACGGCTTCGAAATCAATTTCGGCAAGCATAGAAGTTGCTTGCGCGACGTAACGGCTTTGACCGTAAAAATAAGTGAAAAAATTTTCACTCTCATACTGACTCCAATCGTCGAAAAAACGGTGATACTGCACCCGGTTTTTTCCGAACACCATTTGATTAATTTGCGCTTGACCGTAAACAAAAGTACAGCAAGCAAAAAGAAATATTAATATCGGTTTTTTCATCGAATTATTGTAACTGTTGTGAGGTGTAAATGCACGTATTTTTTATCACTGTGTTCGCCTTAGGAATGAGAAAGAAATAAGTTCCATCTTTAGACTTATTCTTTTATGTTCATAATGTTTATCTTTTGCGTTAAATATTATTCGATATTCGCCTTAAAAGATAAAAATTATGACCAAAAAATAATTAACCCTATCGTCAGAACTTATTTTTTTCTCATTCCTTAAAACAAAACGTCTATGCAGCCAAAATCGTTTCAGTTTTTTAATTTTTTAAAAGTTTTTTTGCGAATTTTTTTTTAATTATTTTCAAAAAATAAATTTTCAGAAATAATTTTATAAAAATAAATTATTTTTTTTGTTTTAAGAAATTTTTTTTCAAAAAATATTTTTTTGAAACAGGGAACTGTTTTATTTTACATCGAACTACCAACTATACAACCTACTCTGATGAAAAAACCTAAGGTCGAAAATTTACACCACGCGCACAATAAACTTTTCAAAGCAGCGGGTAAAGAAGAAGGGATAAAAGGAGGAGAAGCACGCGGACAAGTCAATAAAAGTAAAACACAAGTGACACGACTACTTTTACGCGGCATCTTGAGTATTCCCGAAATTGCAGATGTGATTAATGTGCCGGTTACTTTTGTCGTAGAAGTACGTGATACACTTGTGAGTAGAGATAATGTCTTACCGGCTTTTTTACGCGATTTCAAAATATAAAAACTCGAAGATTTAACAATAAAAAACTGCTCAAAGAAAACAATTCCTCCGAGCAGTTTTTTTATTTTTAATGCGAAACAATTAAATCTTTAAAAATTATTCCTTGTTCATTATTCTTTGTTCATTAATTAGTGTTCCCAAATCCAAGCATCGGGTTTATGTTTTAATTTGATTTGCGCTATAGCTTTGTCGGCTTCGGTTTTAGTTTTATAAAAATTAGCTGCAATGCGAAACTGATTGCCGGTAGTCAAAATGCGTGCTTTAGTCACGCCCTTTGCTTTCCAAAGTTCTAAAACTTGTTCGGCTTTATTGCGATTTGTACAACTTTCGATAATAATATAGTAGCTTTTAGAATGAACCGTTTTAGCAACGGTTTTTTTTATGGTTTTTTGCGGGATTTTAATTTCATTTTCCGAATAAACTATTTCTTGAGTCGCAGGAGTTGTAGAGGTAACGACGACAGGATTTAAAACTTCAACCGGTTTATATGATTTTACTGTTAAAGAAACATTCTCTTCCGAATCTTGAAACACCATGATGTTGCCGGAATAGCAAGACACCCAAACTGTTTGCGCTTCGGCATCAGTTGTGATACCGATCGGTTTAGCTTTTGTCGGAACGGTTTCAATCACTTCCATATCTGAAGCTCTAACTTTGCTGAGCGTATTACTGAAATAATTTACGACATACAAATAATTACCCATCATCGCCATACTACGCGGTGCATTGCCTGTGCTTACTTTTGAAATAATTTCACCTGAACTCAAATCTATTTTTGCTACTTTGCCTTCGCTGTTAAGCGTCACGAATAAATACGCATTGTCCGGAGAAATACATAAATGACGCGGACCGCTGCCAACATCTCTAAGCCAACTGACAGAAAAATCGTTTAAATTAATGACACCGATTTTACTCGAACCCATAACGGCGACATAAGCCTTTTCCGAATTATTATCTACGACAATACCGCGCGGATGCGAACCCATCGGAATACTTTTAACGGTTTGTCCGGATTGAGTATCAATAATATTAACATCACCACTGCACCAATTACTCACTAACACATAACGCGAATCGGGCGAAACTGCTACGTATTTAGGCACAGCTCCCGCTTGAATTACTTTTTCTATCTCAAATGTTTCTGTATTTATTTTGTAAACAAAACTTTGGTCGTAGCCGTTATTCATTTTGCAATTATCTTGTCCGGCATTATTAAAACCTGTGCCATACATTTGATAATTCGATACCCAAGCATACAAGCCGTTGTGCGAAAAAGCGCACTCAACCGGCGCACCTTGATGCGTGCCTTCGTATCCTTGAAAACCAAACTTGCTGAGTTTAACGGCATCACTGATAATTTTCACGCGCTCGAAATCGCGATTGTAAACTGAAATATTGTGGCTGTACATCATGTTTTGTGCAAAAAACAAACCGTTTCCCGAATGTACAACGGACTTAGACGACAAACCCGCATCGGTTATATTTTTTATTAGGTGTAAAGACGCAGTGCATCTCATCTTCACAGGTTTTATTTCAATTTTAGGCATGAAACTACCCGTCAATAATAATATAAATATTAAAGTTATGGATTTTAGCAACATTTTACTTATCGTTGTCGGTATCGTTTTGTTATAAAATATTTTTCGATGTAAAGGTAATAATTTTTTCTTTTTGCTTATATTAAAGTTAAAAAAGTACGTGAAATCTTTCAATAAGAGAAATAATTTTATTCAAAATGTCCAAATGGATATTTTTTTTACTTTTAGAAATACATAAACCACACCAATTTACGTTTAATTAAAAAATTGCTAACTAAATTTTGGTATAAAATTTGTCATATAACATTGTGCGCTAATTTCGATTTGAAAAACTCGAAGTTAAAACTCAAAAACCGATTCAACATTTAGTCTTCCGGCTCTTATTGCTCAATGATAAGAGCCTTTTTTATTTTTCGATTTTCGATTTTCGATTTTCGATTTTCGATTTTTTTCTTTTTTTAAAGCAATAATTTTTACTATTGTTCTAATTGTTTGGTTTTCATTACTTATTTTAAAAAATTTAGCGGCATCTGTAATGTATTCCGGTGCAAAAAAAATGTTTCTAAAATCTAAAATCCAAATTCCATTAT
>JAYTNA010000395.1:0-2513 GCA_043748865.1 Saprospiraceae bacterium | reverse complement strand
CAAGAAAAAATTAATCACCACGGCAAACGTGCGGCGAATATAGTTTCGGGTATGCTCGAACATTCACGCATAAGCACCGGCAAAAAAGAATTGACCGATATTAATAAACTTACGGACGAATATTTCCGATTGAGCTATCACGGTTTACGCGCCAAGAATAAAGATTTTAATGCCGAAATGATCACGCATTTTGATATAACGATTCCGAAAATAGAAATCATTCCACAAGATGTCGGTCGCGTTATTCTGAATTTGATTAATAATGCGTTTTATGCGGTGAATGAAAAAAGGATTTTGGACAACGGACGACAGACGACTGACGACGGGAATAAAAATATCTATGCGCCGACAGTCACCGTTTCAACATTAAAAACAGAAAATGCGATTGAAATTCGCGTAAAAGACAACGGTACGGGAATGTCGGAAAGTGTTCGCGCAAAAGTTTTTCAACCGTTTTTTACGACAAAACCGACGGGACAAGGAACAGGTTTAGGTTTGTCTTTGGCTTACGATATAATTACGAAAGGACACGGCGGAGAATTAAAAGTGGAAAGTATGGAAGATGTTGGTTCGGAATTTATGATTTCTTTACCTTTTAAAACCAATAGATAATGAAGTCTTTACTAATTGCTTTTCACTTTGCTTTCGTTTGCACTGCTTGTTATAGTCAAAGCGGGCAAAAAATTATAGATAGTTTAAGATTACAATTAACTATTGTTAAGCAGGATACTAATTGTGTAAACATTTTAACAAGTTTGTGCAATATGTACAGGCAGGTAAACACCGATTCTTCAAAATTTTTTGGAGAGCAAGCCGTAGCCTTGGCAAAGCAAATCAATTTTCCAACCGGAGAAGTCAATGCATTATCCAGCTTATCAGCAGTTTTAAGGATACAAGGTGATATACCTAAATCACTGGAATATCGGTTGAAAGCCTTGAAAGTATTGGAAAAAAAACTTCCTAATATGGACAAGACGAATATTTGGGTGGGCATTGGACTTATTTATCTCGATATAAGTGATTATGAAAAGGCGAAAATTTATTTCAAAAAAACAATTGCATTAGGAGAAAAAAACAGCTACGGTAATGCCCTCATTAATATTGAAAGAGCATACGCCAGAAATAATCAGTTAGATTCCGCTTGGTATTTTGCTCAAAAAGCTTACGATTATACTAAAACACCAAATGCGTCTCCCATCTATTCGGCTCTTGTTATGGATATGGGTATTATTCAAAATAAAATGGGTAATAAAGACGCTGCTTTGAGATACTTATATGAAAGTATATCAGAATGCCTCAATGCCAAAGATCATCGGACAGTATCGGATGCTTACTCAACTCTTTCAGAATTTTATAAAGAAACCAATCAGCTTGATTCCGGTATTTACTATGCTCAAAAAGGGCTTACTGAAGGTCAATTCATTAGCTATCAGAAAGGCATATTGAATAATGCAACGCTTTTAGCAGGACTATATGAATCAAAAGATATTCAAAAGTCACTTTCTTTCTACAAAGTAGCAAAGATAGCAGGTGATGAATTGTATGGCGTAAAGAAAGTACAAGCCTTACAAAAAATTATTGCAGATGAACAAGAGCGTCTAACAACTATTGAAACCGAGAGGATGAATACTCAAAACCAATTGAAACAATTTGCTCTATTGTTCGGTTTGGGCATTATGTTTTTAATTGGATATATTCTTTACCGGAACAATCAGCAAAAACAAAAAGCTAACGCTGTCTTAGAGATAACACTTTCAACTTTAAAAGCCACTCAATCTCAACTCATCCAATCCGAAAAACTCGCTTCACTCGGTGAACTCACCGCCGGTATTGCGCATGAAATTCAAAATCCATTAAACTTTGTCAATAATTTTTCTGAACTGTCTGTTGATTTGAGCAAAGATTTGGAAGCAGAAATTACTAAAAGACCTATTGATGAATCGTATGTAAAAGAATTAATGCACGACTTAACCGCCAATCAAGAAAAAATTAATCATCACGGCAAACGTGCGGCAAGTATTGTTTCCGGCATGTTGGAACATTCACGTGCAAGTACCGGCAAAAAAGAATTAACGGATATTAATAAACTCGCCGATGAATATTTCCGATTGAGCTATCACGGTTTACGCGCCAAGAACAAAGATTTTAATGCCGAAATGATTACGCATTTTGATGAAACGATTCCGAAAATAGAAATCATTCCGCAAGATGTCGGGCGAGTTATTCTGAATTTAATTAATAATGCGTTTTATGCGGTAAATGAAAAAAGGATTTTAGACAACGGAAAACGGACGACGGACGCCGGAAATAAAAATTTAGGTACAGAAATTTATGCGCCGACTGTTACCGTTTCAACATTAAAAACAGACAACGCGATTGAAATTAGCGTGAAAGATAACGGCACGGGAATGCCTGAAATCGTGCGCGCAAAAGTTTTCCAACCGTTTTTCACCACTAAACCGACGGGACAAGGAACGGGTTTGGGTTTATCTTTGGCTTACGATATAATAACC
>JAYTNA010000394.1:0-7260 GCA_043748865.1 Saprospiraceae bacterium | reverse complement strand
GTTATTAATTGTCAGTTATTTTTTTTTCATTAATAACTAACAATTAATAACTAACAATTCATATTAAAACCCTACGTTCAAACCAAAAGAGAATGTGCGCGTTGTAAAGTAGTTATTACGACGATCAATCCCTGTAACTAAACCATCCGGTGAGTTACGTAAATTATTACCACCGTTATCTACAGAACCTAAATCATTAAAACGTACTTCAGGATCAACACCTGTGTAACCCGTTAAAGTAAGTAAGTTTGTAGCCGATACATACACACGCAATTTACTTAAAAGTTTACCTGCTGCGACCGGCACATTATAACCAAGCGTCAAATTATCTACTTTGATAAAGTCTGCTTTTTCAACTTGTAAACTTGTGAAAGCTACATCCTTTAATTTAGCATCGTAGTATTTTGTATTAACACGGTTGTATGATTGAAGAGAACCTGCGTTAGCTGACTCGTAGAAAATACGGTTTTCGTTCACTAAACTATGACCAAAAGCACCACGAATCCCTAAATTAATATCCAATGGACCAAAACTTAACGTATTGGTCCAACCCAAAGTAAATGAAGGCAAACCGTTACCTGCAATGATTTTATCCGCATCTGTACCGGCACTAAGCGGTACTGTTTTACCGGTTTTATCAGTAATTGTAATTGTTCCATCAGTTGCAGGACCCGCATATTTATAAGCATAAATTTGACCTAAAGGTTGGTTCGGTCCTACAAAAGTATAAGGAATGCCATTTAAACCCGGTGCACCGACGTTACCCGCAGAAAACGTACCATCATTTGACACAGATAATGCGTCTGTTTTGATACTTTTCAATGAAGAGTTGAATGTAGATACGTTCAATGAAGTTTTCCATTTGCTTGTTGCAGTTTTGAAAATATCATAATTAATCAAAGCTTCAAAACCACTACTTTTCAAACCGCCACCATTTGCCCAAATACCTTTATTTTCATAAGCACCGAAAACAGTGTTTGTATAGAAATAAAGGATGTCAGAAATATCACGGCTATAGTATTCTAATGAACCGCTCAAACCATTTAACACTGTGTTTTTGAAAGCAAAGTCAAAACCAACATTTGTTTCCGCTTTTTGTTCCCATTTCAAATTAGTAGAAGCAATACGAACAGGGCTATAAGAACCATTTGAATTGCGTTGTACAGAGTTTTCTGTCAAATAATCTTGAATAGGCAAAGCACCTGTGACACCATAACCTACGCGGAATTTCAAAGCATCTAAACTTCCGATGTTCAAAAATTTATTCAAATTAACGCTGGCAGAAACGCCCGGAAAAATACCCCATTTGTTACCTTCAGAGAAAGCAGAATAACCTTCGCGACGTACTGAAACTGCTAAGTTATAAGTATCATCCCAACCGAAATACGCACGACCAAAAAATGAAATATCTCTGTTCGCGCCTTTATAAGAATACAGTTGAGCTGTACCTTTCAAAAGATCCGAAGAAGATCCGAGATTGTCAGCTCCTGTTACGTCAGATGGAAAACCACCTGTACTGATACCTGTACCTGTATAAGTTACGTCTCTTAAATCATAACCACCTAATAAACCAACATTTAATTTATCAAATGTTTTATCATAATTTACGGTAGCTTGATAGTAGTCTTCAACTTTATTATCAGTTGTAACTTGAGCTAAACCATTAGCATTAGAACCTCTAAAGTAACCCGTTTTATCGTAATAATCTTTTTGACCGAAAGCTCTGTTCGTGCGAGAATAAATTCCGCCAATTTTCAAACCATCCATCAATTCATAACTTGCAGTCAATGCACTTTGGAAAATATTTGCATTGCTACTTAAATGACTTTGATTGATGATAGCAACCGGATTAAAATTATCAAAACCTTCTAATTGTGTGTATCCACCATATTTAGCAGCATTTTGACCACCAAGCGGTGATGCTGTCGGATTGTAAATAACTGCATAACGGAAAGCTTCTACCGCTGCCGGAGTAGCATCTCTGTTATTTGTAGCGATTGTCAAACCCAATTTTAATTTGTCATTTAACGCATATTGGTTCAAATTTAAACGACCGTTTAAGTTTTTGTAACCGTCACCTAAAGCGACACCATTAATGTTAGAAAAGTTGAAAGAAGCACGGTAAGTTGTACCCTTGCCGATACCACCACCCGCAGAAATACGTTGTGTAGTAGAAACACCTGTACCTGTAATTTGATCGAACCAGTTTGTAGAACCACCCAAATTGTTACCACCCGCAGCTACATATTCAGCAGCTGACATGTTTTTAACTCTATTAGATACAGAAGTTACACGCACATCCGGATCGTAATTGACATACGATTGACCCGGTTTACCTTTTTTAGTTGTATAAGTAATTACACCTGAAGAGGCCCGAGCACCATAAAGAGCCGCAGCAGAACCGTCTTTTAAGATGTCAACCGATTCAACATCGTTCACATCTAATAAACCAATGGCTTCCTCAGATACGGGAATACCATCAATAATGTAAAGCGGTGCTTGATTTGCTGAAATTGTAGTTATACCGCGTAAACGAACAACAGGCGCAGCATTCGGATTACCACCCGGTTGTGCTACAACTAAACCCGCCACTTTACCTGTAAGTAAAGATTGCGCGTCGTTTACCGCTCCTTTGTTTAAATCATCCGCTTTAATAGTAGCAATAGAACTTGTTACTTGTTTGGCTTTTAAAGTCGTACCATAACCCGTAACAACTACTGTTTCTAAAGTAGTTGATTCAGCCATTGTCACACTGATGACATTTGAAGCCGGAATAGTTACCGTTTGGTCCGAATAACCGACAAAAGTAATTTTCAATTGTGTCGCATCCGCCGGAACTTGCAAACTGAATTTACCGTCAAGGTCAGTGACTGTACCTTTAGTTGTTCCAGGAATGGAAATGCTTGCACCAATAAGTGCTTCTTTGGCATCTGAAATTGTACCTGTGATAGTACGTTGTGCCATAATAAAGCTGCTGAGTGTCAGAAACACGCTGAACAGCATTGTAAACTTGAAGTTAAACTTCATTTTCATACATCGTCGTTGTTTAAATTATGAAAATTAAATTGATTAAATATACTTAATAGTCGTCACAAATTTACAAGGAAATTGCTTCGATTAAAAAAGTTCTAACGAAAATAAAAAATAGATAAGTGATTTGATTAAGAAAACTCTAATTAGCAGCCGACAGTATAAAGCTGCAACTGTGCTACGAGCACCAATATTGCTACATTCTACGATTCACGCTTTAAGTGCGCTCTCTAATTTAATTTCATACAATTTATTATGGTCTTCATATTTCTATATAAGAAGTATAATTAGGCGTAAAAATAGAAACAATAATTGAATAAAAATAATTTCTCCAATTATTTTTTATTTTTTTACAAATGAATACTAGAAAATTCGACGCGTCTCAAAGTCATATTATGGTTACAAACGGATATACCGGAATTTTTCAAGGACGTGTAAAATAAAACAAAGTCATAAAACCGCAATAAAATTTTCGATTTAAATCTGCGTCATCCCGTAGTTTTAATTTGTAGTAAAAAACCTAAAGTTTGAAAAACCTTCGTTATTTACCGAACCGGCAATACAAATAAAAAAATAACTAAATTGTTAAAAAATAAAATATTGTGTAGTGTTTGTATTTTCGATTTTTATTGCTAATTTTGTATTCTATTTTGTTTTAAAATAACTTTTAAACATTTCACTAACAAACAAATTTGCATTAAATGAGTATCAACTTAATTGACATCGTAAAACAACAACTCACAAGTAGTGTTCTTGACAAAGTTGCTTCATTACTTGGAGAAGACAAACACGCCATAAATTCCGGTATCGGTGCTTCTTTACCCGCAGTGTTGGGCGGTATGGCAAACAAAGCCACCGATATTAACGGTGCGCAATCTTTATTGACATCAATGGCTTCGGGTAATCACGACGGCAGTATTTTTGATTCGCTGGGTTCTCTTCTTGGCGGCGGTTCTGCTACTCAAGGTTTAATGAATAGCGGCAGTACGCTTACAAATTCTCTTTTTGGCAATAAAATGAGCGGCATCATTGATTTTATTGCTTCTCACGCCGGTATTAAAAGCAGTTCTGCTTCTTCATTAATGAGTATGGTTGCGCCACTTTTGATGGGTAGTATCGGCAAACAATTAGGTGGCAATGCGAGTGTTGCTACTTTAATGAGTTTAATGGGCAGTCAGCTGCCGAACATTCAAGCTGCTTTACCGGCAGGTATGGGCAAAGTACTCGGTTTAAGCAATCTTAACTTAGAAAGTCCGCTTACAAGTGCCATGCATAAAGTTACTACTACCGCAGGTAACACAGTAAAAGCCGTTGAGGAAGAAGCAGCGAGTCTTTCACTGAACAGCATTTTGCCTTGGTTGCTTTTAGGTTTAGCTGCTTTATTAGGTATTTATTTATACCGCACTTGTAATAAAGTACCGGAAGCACCGAATAAAGTTGATGTGTCTACACCGGTAATTCCGAGATCGGATACTACTGTGAGTCGTGTAACTACAGTCGAGAAAAAAATGTTGAAAATTCCGGGCAATTCGGATTTGGAAGTTGTAAAAGGTTCTTTCTTGGATCACTTGTATGACGGCATTACAGGTACTACTTTAACTCCGGAAAAAGCTATCGCATTTGAAGGTTTAAATTTTGCAACAGGTAAATCAGAGATCAGTGAAGAATCGAAATCACAATTGAATGATATGGCAAAAATTATGTTGGCTTTTCCGAAAGTTGAAATCAAAGTTTGCGGACATACGGATAATGTTGGTAACGAAGCTGCTAATTTAAAATTGTCGAAAGAACGCGCTTCTGCAGTTGAAAAATATCTTATCGGCAAAGGTGTTCCGGATCCAAGCATCACACCAATCGGTTACGGTTCATCTAAACCGATTGCAGATAATGCTACAGATGCGGGTAAAGCTGCTAATCGCCGGACTGAAGTTTTTGTTGTTAAGAAATAATTTGTGTGAATGATAAATGTTCTATCACTCTGAAAAAAAATAGTTTGATACGAACACAACTATCCCGAATTTTCTACATTAGAAAATTCGGGATTTTTTTTCAAATTTATACATCCTTTATCATTTCTTGTTTTACATTTATGTCTGAAACTTTAAAATACTTTTCTATGAAACTGAAAACCCTTTTCACTTTTTTACTGATTTTTTGTTTTAGTTGCCTTTTTGCTCAGAATAGCGACCCGGATTTCTTTCGTTCCACAGGGAAAATTTATGTCGTAGTTGCTGTTTTATTAATTATATTTTTTGGAATTATCTTTTTTCTGGTGCGATTAGATAGAAAAATTTCACGTTTAGAATCGTTAAACCGTTAAACCAGTAATTGAAAAAATATTAGTAACAAATTAACGAGTTAACGAAATAACCAATCATTATGGCTGCTCAAAACATTCCCATCAGTTTTTTTGATAGCGTAGCACTGAATTTCAGAAAAGCTGCACCACATACCGGTTTATCGCAAGGTTTACTTGATCAAATTAAAGCGTGTAATACTGTTTTACGTATGCGTTTTCCGGTGCGCGTAGGTAACGACATTGAAGTCATGGAAGCCTACCGCGTTCAACACAGTCATCACAGAATGCCGACTAAAGGTGGTATTCGTTACGCAATGTCAGTTGACCAAGAAGAAGTAATGGCATTAGCTGCGTTGATGACGTACAAATGCGCACTTGTTGATGTGCCTTTCGGCGGTGCGAAAGGTGGTATAAGAATAGATCCTAAAAAATATACGCTCGACGAACTCGAACGCATTACGCGCCGATATACCTCCGAGTTGGTGCATCGCAAAATGATTGGACCCGGTGTTGATGTGCCGGCACCCGATTATGGCACAGGTCCGAGAGAAATGTCGTGGATACTGGATACTTATATGCAAATGAATCACGGCGAACTTGACGGTATCGCTTGCGTTACCGGAAAACCGGTTTCAATGAACGGTATCCAAGGACGTGTTGAAGCTACAGGTCGGGGCGTTTATTACGGTTTGCGCGAAATGCTGAGTGTTAAAGAAGACATGGAAAAGATTAAACTTTCGCCCGGAATTGCCGGAAAAACAATCGTTGTGCAAGGTATGGGTAATGTGGGTAGTTATTCATCGCTCATTTCGCAACAAGAAGGCGATGCGAAAATTATTGGCGTTGCCGAATACGAAGGTTCTATTCACAATCCGAACGGTATTGATATTCAAGCATTGCTCAAACACAGACAAGAAACCGGAACAATTATGAATTTTCCGGGCGCAACGGCTTTAGCGCACAGAATGGCTGCTTTAGAATTAGAGTGCGACGTACTTATTCCGGCGGCATTAGAAAATCAAATCACGGCAGAAAATGCGCCGCGAATTCATGCAAAAATTGTTGCCGAGGCTGCCAATGGTCCTGTTACCTCCGATGCCAATGATATTTTAGTAAAGCGCGGTATTTTAATTTTGCCGGACATGTACATCAATGCCGGTGGTGTGACGGTTTCTTATTTTGAATGGTTAAAAAATCTTTCGCACGTGCGTTTCGGACGTTTAACTAAACGTTTTGAACACAACGCCTTTGAAAATGTCGTGAGTGCCGTAGAAAAATATACGGGCAAAAAAGTAAGCGACCGCGACCGTGCCATAATTACAAAAGGACCGGATGAAATTGATTTGGTGCGTTCCGGCTTGGAAGAAACGATGATAAATGCCTATCACACTATTCGTGAACAATGGTTGAAACAACCGGCGATTGAAGATTTGCGCACTGCCGCGTTTGTAGTAGCAATTAATAAAGTGGGTAGTGATTATAAAAATTTGGGCGTGTTTCCTTAATGGTCGGTTAGTCTTTCAGTCGGTTAGTCCGTTAGTCAAAATGTTTTCTACAACTGACTAAAAGACTAACCGACTAAAAAAATTAACTGACTAACCGACTAAAAGACTAACCGACTAACCGACTAAATTTAATAAAAATGAAAAGTAAACTTTTACTGCTTTTTTGCTTGATTTGCTTTTACATCTGTTCGGGACAAACAGACGCCAAACAAAATTCAACTTTTCCGGCAATTGATAATTTTCTTACTTCCCTATCGCCGGAGCAAACTAAAATTGCGCATCTTTCTTTCGCCGATTCTTCTCGTTTGAAATGGTCTAATTTGCCGATGGAAGAAACCATGCGAAAAGGTATTCAATTCAAAGATTTAACGGACGAGCAAAAAATTAAAGTGCATCGCATTTTAAGAACCGTTTTGAGTCAACAAG
>JAYTNA010000393.1:0-2625 GCA_043748865.1 Saprospiraceae bacterium | reverse complement strand
GTTGTTGATAGTGCAATGAGTGCCACCGAAGCATTTGAAAGTTTCACGGCAGCATAAAATAATATCCAATGCGTTGCTACAATACAACCTACACCCATGAATTGCAAAATCAATTGTTGCGGTAAATCTTTTGCGCGTTTAAAAGCTTTTGAAAATAAGAGCAAGGCACAAATTGTAATAAACAACCGCCACCACACCAAAGGTATTGCCGAAAGTTGAATGAGTTGTCCGAGAATAGCAGTAAAACCCCACAAGAAAACGGCGATGTGTAATTCGATAAATGCGCGTTGAGTTTTATTCATGGATTTTTGGACAATGGACAATAGAAAATAGACGATGAACAATTGACAATGGACATCGAACTATAGATAATGGACATCGGATATTTTCCGATTTAAAAAATTTATGCAAAAATCCGTTTTTAAAATCAAAAAATTTACTTTTGTGTATTTTTTTAATCCGTTATTCGGTATTAACTATTAACAACTAATCATTAACCATTAATATGCGTGTTTTCAAATTTGGTGGTGCTTCTTTGCGCGATGTGGAGAATATAAAAAATGTATCGGAAATTATTCGCAAGAACTGCGACACGCCTTTACTTATTGTCGTTTCGGCTATAGGTAAAACCACGAATGCTTTAGAGGATGTTGTGCGCGCATATTTTGCACAAAATAATACGGCGACTGATATTTTGAATACGGTGCGCGAAAAACACGAAAAAATTATGCACACTTTATTCGACAAAAATGATGAAGTGTGGGCGCAAATAAATGATTTGTTCGTTGAAGCCGATTGGGTTTTAGAAGATGAGCCGCATGATGCTTTCGATTATATTTACGATCAAATTGTTTCTTTGGGCGAGTTACTCTCATCGCGCATAATGGCGGCGTATTTAAAAAAATCCGGCACCAATGCTACTTGGTTAGATGCGCGTGATGTTGTGCGCACTGACGATAGTTGGCGCGAAGCAGCAATTGATTGGCAAATCACAGAAAAGAAAATAAAAGAAAGAGTAATTCCCCAATTACAAACTTCGAACGTCATTATCACTCAAGGTTTTCTCGGCTCTACAAAAGATAATAACACGACGACACTCGGGCGTGAAGGCTCGGATTTTTCGGCGGCAATTTTTTCGCACTGTCTTGAGGCAGAAAGTATGACAATTTGGAAAGATGTGGACGGTGTGTATTCAGGCGACCCGCGCGTTTTTAAAAACGTAAAAAAACTTGACCGGATTAGTTTTGAGGAGGCCGTTGAAATGACTTACTATGGTGCAACTGTCGTGCATCCGCGCACGATTCAACCGCTCATGGCAAAAAACATTCCGCTTCATGCGCGCTCTTTCGTTGATCACGATGCAAAAGGTACCGTCATTGACGGACAAACACCGACAATCAAATATCCGCCAATATTTACAATTGAGCGCGACCAAGTTTTTTTAAAATTCTCTAACAAAGATTTTTCCTTTCTCGTTGAATCGCATATTGCCGACTTGTTTTCACTTTTTGCAAAGTACCGAATTTTTGTCAACCTTATGCAAAATTCCGGTGCTTATTTTTTCGTCAGCATTACTTACGCACCCGAAAAAGAAAGTGTTTTGATGCAAGCTCTCAAAGAAAAATTTAAAGTGGAAATGCAAACCGGTTTAGATTTATTTACGATACGTCATCCGACAAAAGAAGCGATTGCAGAATTGACGACAAATAAAACAATTGTGTTTGAAAAATCTTTGAGCGATACGGTACAGATTTTAATGGAGAAATAACAAGGGACAATGGACATCGTCAGTAAGTCCATCGTCAGTAAGTCCATTGTATATCACCCGCGCACCAACTTTTTTAATTTTTCAATACCGGCACGTGCTTCTCTTCGAGACAATGAATTTATTAGCCAAGCAGGTATGTTGCCGTTCGGATCGGCGAACGCCATATATTCCATTTCAATAGTACCCGAAAAAGTTTTTTTGAAGAACCAAGATGATCGCGCATTTGTAATTCTGATACTTCTGGTTTTAGAAGACACCAAATTGTTATTTACTGCTTCCGTAATGAATGAAAAGGTTGAATCAGTTGCTTTTATGGTGATTTTAGAAATTACGTCTCGGTCGTTGACACCGATAGGCATTTTATAATAAAAGTATTGCAGCGCAGTTTGTTTGTCAATTTGTTTCAATTGGCGCGCTTCGGTGCAACTTTCGCTGATTTTTTTGTTGGTTTCTATATCAGTCATTACGCGTACAAGGCGCGTAAATTCGCCGGCAAATTTATCCGTTAATTTTATTTCTTTAATCGGCGAGTCGTCACATTCGCGCATGTACATTTTATAATTCCCTTCCTCGTTTTTCAATTTCCATTCATTGCAATTATTATTGCAAGGTAAAGGCGTTCCGAAATTTGTTAAGAGTGTAAAAAATAGAAGTGCTACCCTCATGATATTTTAAATTTAAGATTACAATTTTTGGAATTATTCACCTACTATCTCGAAGGTAAAAAAACCGCAAAGCGGTTAAATATGAATAGCCCCGCTCTTGATTACCCGTAAGTTCTTTGATATAATTGTAATATGTTACTTTTTCATGACGAGGGCTACCTTTTTGATAATTATCCATTGTTGCCAACCTCT
>JAYTNA010000392.1:0-4342 GCA_043748865.1 Saprospiraceae bacterium | reverse complement strand
ATTCTGCAAACTTAAAACCGGGACGTTTGCTGTCGTCTTGATCATATTTCACGCGAGTACCCGAAGCACGTAATGCTTTTTGCAATTTCAAAGCCGCCGTATCAATTTCAGGTGTAGGTTTCGGTATCGGCACAATCACGACTTGAATCGGTGCGAGTTTCGGCGGTAAAATCAAACCGTCATCATCAGAGTGTGTCATAATTAATCCACCGATTAAACGCGTAGAAGCACCCCAAGAAGTTGCCCAAACGTATTCTTCTTTGTTTTGATTGTTTAGAAATTTTACCTCAAACGCTTTCGCAAAATTTTGCCCGAGAAAATGCGACGTTCCGGCTTGCAAGGCTTTACCGTCTTGCATCAAAGCCTCGATACAAAATGTTTCATCCGCTCCTGCAAAACGTTCATTCGCTGTTTTTAGACCTTTAATCACAGGCATCGCCATATATTCTTCAGCAAAATCGGCATAAATATTTAACATTTGAATTGTTTCCGCCATCGCTTCTTCTTTTGTCGCATGCGCCGTATGACCTTCTTGCCATAAAAATTCTGTCGTGCGCAAAAACGGACGCGTGCGCATTTCCCAACGCACCACATTTGCCCATTGATTTATCAACAAAGGTAAATCACGATAAGATTTTATCCAATTGCGATAAGTATCCCAAATAATAGTTTCCGAAGTCGGACGCACAATGAGTTCTTCCTCCAATTTTGCCGTCGGGTCAACAATAACGCCACCGCCGTTCGGATCATTCATCAAACGATAATGCGTCACTACTGCACATTCTTTTGCAAAACCTTCAACGTGTGCCGCTTCTTTACTCAAAAAAGATTTTGGAATGAACAACGGAAAGTAAGCATTCACATGACCGGTGTCTTTAAACATTTTATCTAATTGATCGCGCATATTTTCCCAAAGCGCGTAACCGTGCGGTTTTATCACCATACAACCGCGCACCGGCGAATTGTCGGATAAACCGGCTTTCTTTACAATATCCAAATACCATTGCGAGTAATCTTCACTGCGCGGTGTTATTTCTTTTGACATATTTCGATTTTCGATTTTCGATTTCGGATTTACGATTTATTTTCAATTCGCAATTCGCAAAATTCACTTGTTTGCTTCTAAAAAGCGCAAATTTATAACACAAGTTTATGAAGTTGCTTAAAAAAAATTCTTTCTTGAAACAATTTTATATTTTTACGTCAGAAACTAAAAAACTGTTTCAATAAACAAGTATTCCTTTTTCATAAAACCTTTTATCAAATGAAGTTTAAATTTCTCTCATTACTATTTTGTTTTTTCTGCTTAAATGCTTGTAAAAATAATGAAGCCGGCAAAAATACCGTTACTTCGGAAATTAAATCTCCCACTTCTAACGCATCGGATAGTTTAGGTATCACAGAATCACTTCACGGTTTTTACACTTGGTATGATGCCAATGAAGAAAAACTCGCCAAAATTGATTTTATTGAAGATGACAAGAAAGGCGGAAGTGTACTGAATGAAAAAAAATTACAAAAATACTTGGCAGAAGTAAAAAAATCCGGTTTTGTAAGTGATGAACTTATTGCTGACGAAACTAAATTTTATCATGCTTGTGCAAAAATCTGGGTGAAAGAACAGCCTTTCGAAGTGCATACAGGTTTAGAGTCTGATCGTTTTTTGTGCGCCCAAGATTATATTGCACCTTATAACACCGGCATCGTAAAATCTATCATCAACGGCGATCGTGCACACGCTACTTTAACACTTAAAGACGGCATGAATTCATCCAATGATTTTAATTATGAGATGAAAAAAGAAAACGGAAAATGGTTAATAGCAAAATTGGATTGTGATAGTGGCGTGAAGTATTAAAACCTAAAAAATTTACGGTAAATGAAACCTCGTTTTAATTTCGGCGGCAGCGTCATCGGTGCTGCTTTTTTGATGGCAAATTCGAGTATCGGTCCCGGATTTTTGACTCAAACAACTGTATTCACAAAAGAACTCATGGCGAGTTTTGGTTTTGTGATTTTGGCTTCTATTATACTCGATATAGGTGCGCAACTGAATACGTGGCGCGTATTAAGTATGAGCGGTTTGCGCGCGCAAGATTTGGCGAATAAATTACTGCCCGGTCTCGGTTTTGTTTTAATGACACTCGTGGTTTTTGGCGGCTTCGCTTTTAATATCGGAAATATCGCGGGTTGCGGATTGGGTTTGAATGTGCTTACCGGTTTAGATTTCAGAGTCGGCGCGGCTGTCAGTTGTGTATTGGCTTTGATTTTATTTTGGAACAAAGAAATCGGTGTCATGTTGGACACTTTTACAAAAATAGTTGGCTCGGCAAAAATTTTATTGACTTTATTTATTGCCGTGAGTGCCGGACCACCTTTGCTTGAAGCGATTCATTATACATTTATTCCGGAAAAGATATCTTCAAAAGCAATTATCACGATTGTTGGTGGAACAGTGGGCGGATATATTACTTTTTCCGGCGCGCATCGCTTATTAGATGCCGGTATCGGCGGCATAAAAGATTTGGCACAAGTCAATCGCAGTGCCGTGAGCGGTATTTTTATTTCCGGTTTGATGCGTTTCATTTTATTTTTAGCTGCATTCGGTGCTTTAACGCATGGTGCAATTTTAGACGCAAACAATCCGGCAGGCAGCATTTTTAAATTTGCCGGCGGACAACTTGGTTATATCATTTTTGGTATCGTTATGTGGTTCGCGGCTATTTCGTCGGTCGTCGGTGCTTCCTACACTTCCGTTTCTTTTTTCAAAACATTTCATCCGGTGTTGGCTCAGTACGAAAAATTGAGCATTTCTTTATTCATTATTATCTCAACCCTAATTTTTATTGTCATCGGCAAACCTGTTCAATTATTAATTGCTGCCGGCGTTATCAACGGTATAATTTTACCTTTCGCACTCGCTGTAGTACTCGTCGCTGCTACAAAAAAAAGATTGATGAACAATTACGCGCATCCGATTTGGATGCAAGTTTTTGGTTGGTTCGTTGTAGCAGTTATGGGAAGTATGAGTTTAATCGCAATGAAAGAATATTTTTTTTAGTAGTTACTACATTGATAATGGTTTCTGAATCAGAATTACAGGAATTTTAAAAATTTTCAGAATTTAGAGAATGTAATGGATTCTATTATTCAATATTGCATCGTCTAATTCTTATTCAGAAACCAACATCATACCCATGACTTATAGCCCACATAACCTTTTCAATATCCATATTTCTCTTTCCATAAACCCCGCAAGTATTCCCTGATACGCGCCTCATTCGCATTATCCGACGGTTCAAAAAAAGTGGTGCCGATAATTTTTTCGGGGAGAAATTCTTGGTCGGCGAAATTTTTTTCAAAATCGTGGGCGTATTGATAGTTTTTACCGTAGTTTAAATTTTTCATCAAACCGGTCGGTGCGTTGCGAATGTGGAGCGGTACACTTAAATCGCCGGTTTGTTTTACGTTACTCATCGCTTGATTAATTGCAACGTAAGCAGAATTACTTTTCGGAGAAGTCGCGAGATAAATAGCACATTGCGATAAAATAATCCGCGCTTCCGGCATTCCGATTTGATGCACGGCTTGAAAAGTAGTAGAAGCCAACAAAAGTGCATTCGGATTTGCTAAGCCAATATCTTCGGAAGATAAAATTACCATGCGCCGCGCAATAAATAAAATATCTTCACCGCCCGACAACATCCGCGCTAAATAATAGACTGCCGCATTCGGGTCGCTACCGCGAATGGATTTTATAAACGCGGAAATAATATCGTAATGTTGTTCGCCGGTTTTATCGTAGCGCACCATATTTTGTTGCACGATCTCCACGACAAAATCATTCGTAATTTCTAAAGCCGGTTCAGATGAAGATTTTAAAGGTGAAAACTCTACCACCAATTCTAAAATATTCAACAAACGCCGCGCATCACCACCGCTTAAACGCAAAAGTGCATCGTATTCTTTTATTTCGAAGTTTTTGAGTTTTAAAATTTCATCTTGCACGGAGGAGTGTTTCAATAAAGAAATCAAATCATCGGCATCAATATTTTGCAAAACATAAACTTGACAACGCGACAACAACGCGGGAATCACTTCAAACGATGGATTTTCTGTGGTCGCACCGATCAAAGTGACAATTCCTTTTTCAACCGCACCGAGCAATGAATCTTGTTGCGCTTTTGAAAATCGGTGTATCTCATCAATAAATAAAATCGGATTACGCGCATTAAAAAATTGTCGGCGTTTGGCTTCTTCAATCGTTTCGCGCACATCTTTAACACCGGCATTAAAATACTCTCTGATTTTTGCGTTTACTTTATACATTCGATCGGTTGGC
>JAYTNA010000391.1:0-9820 GCA_043748865.1 Saprospiraceae bacterium | reverse complement strand
AGTTTGTATTATTGAATTGAATTTATAAAATTTTGATTGATTTTGCTTATTCCGATAAATTTTGAAAATTCTTGGTCAAATTTTGCACAAGAAATCAATTGTATCAACACCGTCTGCATAATCGTTCAGTTGCGGTGATTGTGCTTTTCCGAAAGGAAACGCCGGTAAAAAATCAATATCGGTTTTGTTTGTAACGACGAGTTGAATTTGATCTTTCTTTTCGCGCAATTTGGTTTTTAGAATTTCATAATCGTCGTAATAACTATAATAAGCAACAGCAATAGGCGATGCAATCTCATCTAATTCGCGCAGTAAAATCGTTCCGGATGATTGATATTTTACTTTATTCATAATGAGTAAAGCGAAATTATAATCGAAATTATTGAGGTATTTATCGTGCAGCATCAGTTTGAGTTTCCAATCGTGCAAAACATAAAGCAAAGGTTCAAAATTGTAATCACGTGGTGCATATATTTTAGATACGTTGCGACAACCTAAACCGAAATACTCGAATAAATCGTGCCCTAAATTTTTAAAATCTTTCTTAGTTTCATCGCCTGAAAGAATTGCTATTGCATTTCTATTTTTGCGAATTATGTGTGGAATTTTTGAAAAATAAGTTTCAAAATAACGCGCCGAATTGTTGCTACCGGTCGCAATTATAGCATCAACATCGCGCATATAACCGTTGAGAATTGAAAAATAATTGCCTGTGCGCGTATCAATTGTATTGAGAATATAAAGCAAAGCAGGTAACAACACTGCATCTTTTTCGGAAAGTTTTATGAGCGATTTATGTCCGCATATAAAAACACAAATAATATCGTGAATGCCGACGAGCGGAATATTGCCGGCTAAAATTAATCCGACAGTTTTTGGTGTACTATTTTTTGGTAAATTGTAAGGCAACAACCATTTTTTTAATTTCGATTTATTAAAAAAGGCTTTTGAAATTTCTTGGATGGCTTTTTTTTGATTTTCAACAGTAAACCATGCATTTTCTTGATGTGCTTTGTGCATCGCAATATCAAGCACTGCCGGATTAATTTTCAGATATTTACCGAGATTGCCGAGTGCATTAATGCGTTCTTGTAATGTCATCATACATTTGTTTGACTTTGTAATAACCCAAATTTTGCATCGTTTTGATATTATTTTCCGGCACCGAATCAATATCCGGATGCGCTTCAATAGCTATACTCACTCTGCCGGTGCGCAAAAGATGAAACATCGGAAACGGCGAACGGTTCGTGAAATTTTCTACATCATCAGCCTCTGTATCTTCAAACATATAATTCGGATGAAAAGATGCTAATTGCAACGGGATTTCTTCATCATCAATGAAAACTTCTTCGAGTCCGAGTTCTAAAAAATCAAATTCATCTAAATAGTCATCGAAATCAAGAAAAGCATTTGGCGTAATGATGAGCGTTGTTTCCACTTCAGTTGCAGGCGTAACTTGCAAAAATTCTATTTCTTTGTCACAGAGTTCATGGAATTTTTCTATGTCGACATCATTACCTCTAAAAACAACATACCGAATTTTATCACCTTTAAAAGGATGCGCCGCAAACGGACACAAATTTAAGTTGATGACAAACTCTTCTATCCATTTTTTTGTTACGCCTACATGATTCATAGTTATCGGTGAATTGTTACCGGTTAATTATAATAACTAACCGACCTTAAAAAAAAATACCACATAAACACAAACAGCACACTGCTCGTGTGTTGTATCTTTGTATTTATGTGGTACAATTTAGGTTATAGGTTATCGATTATTCGTTATCAGTTATTTTTATCAAATTCTATAACAAATAACTGATAACGAATAACCAAAAACTTACGCAATACGCGCAATATGATTTTGCAAACCGCTTTTTAAGTTCGCTGCTTTATTTTTGTGAATTGAGTTTCTTTTTGCTAATTTGTCAATCATACTGATTACTTTAGGCAAAAATTTAGCTGCTTCAACTTTATCTTTTAAATCGCGCAATGCTTTAATAGCAGTACGTGTCGTTTTTTTGTAGTAACGGTTTCTTAAACGACGAACAAGCGTCTGGCGTATACGTTTTTTAGCGGATGCGTGATGTGCCATATAAAATTTAATCTATTAAAAAGTCTTTGTATTAATTTCGAGGCGCAAAAATAGGTAAATTTTCTTAAAAAAAAAATTTTTTTAAAGTTTACGGATTAATTTTTTAACCTACTTCAATTAATTCAATAAAATCTTACGATATGAAAAGATTTTTTCTCTCTCTAATTGTTTTTTCTTGTGCCGGTACGGTACTATTGTCGCAAACTTCCGGTCAATATGCTTCTAATCGTTTGATGTTAAAACTGAAAAGTGATTATCTAAAACTTTATATTCAAAATACCAAAGTACCAACCACTTCTATAAAAAATACGAACAGCCCGTTAAATGTATTCGATGATTTAAATAAAAAATACAGCCTTCAAAAACAAGAACCAATTATTATTGGCGATGCAGTGCCTGTAATTATTTTACATTTTATAAACGACATCAATATTCCGGAAGCTATTGCCGCTTACAAACGAACACAATTGTTTGAATACGTTGAGCCGGATTATATCGGACGCGGTGAAGGTGAATGTATCGAAGAAAAAATTTCGGCAACAAAAAAAATAATGCCGCCACCTGTCGCACCTGACGATACTTATTTTTCGCAACAATGGGGATTATTTAATACCGGCACTTTTTCGCCTATATCAGTCGCCGGACAAGATATAAAAATGCCGGATGCTTGGAATATTACAAAAGGCAGTTCCGATATTATAGTTTGTATTTTAGATTCCGGCGCACCGACTGATCATCCGGAATTGAAAAATAGAATTTGGACAAACACGAAAGAAATACCGGGTAACGGCATTGATGATGATGGAAATGGTTATGTGGATGACGTGCAAGGATGGAATTTTGCCGACAATAATAATAATCCCTACGATAATAATGGTCACGGCTCAAATGTCACCGGCATTGTCGGCAATATCGGAAATAATAATTTAGGTTATGCGGGTATGGATTGGAATTGTAAACTCATGCTTGTGAAAGGTTTGAAAGCAGACAACACCGGCTTTTATTCTTGGTGGATTTACGGAATTTATTATGCCGTGAAAAACGGTGCCAAAGTGATTAATATGTCGTTAGTCGGTTTCGATAATTCTAATGCGCTATTGGATGCCGTTACTTTTGCTTGGAACAACGGCGTGACAATTGTCGCTTGCATGGGTAATGAAAACAGTGGTGTATTGCGTTTTCCTGCCGGACATCATCAAAGCATAAATGTTGGTTCTGTTGACGATAACGGTAAACGCACACATCCTTTTCTGAATAGTAGCCCGGCAACAAGCGGCAGCAATGTAGGTCAGCATATAGATGTAACGGCACCGGGAAATTTTATTTACGGTATCACTTTTAAAGGTCTCGACAATTATAATACTTATTGGGGTGGCACATCTCAAGCAACACCCTACGTTACCGGTTTAGTTTCGCTCATGCTTTCTATAGATAAAACATTGACTCCCGCACGCATCAGAGATATTATTCGCGCTACTGCAGACGACCAAACAACAAACTCTATGGAAGATACACCCGGTTTTGATATTTATAACGGCTATGGCAGAATAAATGCACCGCGGGCATTGCGTACTTTGCTTACCGATACAAAAGATGTTAATGCCGGAGCGTTAAAATTTTATCCCAATCCGAGTAACGGTATTCTTAATATTCATTGCGATGAAATTTTATCTGCAACTGCGACACTAAGTATTTGTAATGCGATTGGTCAGCAAGTTTTTTCGGAAAAAATAAATGATGTCGCAAACAAAAAAGATTTTTCAATTAATTTAACAACACTCAAAGGTTTACACTTTATTCGATTGACAGACGGTTTGAAAAATTATACGCAGAAAATTATGCTGGAGTAAATTTTTTTGATTTTTGAAAAAAAATTTCTAAAAAAATTTCTAAAAAAAATTTTTCGGAAAAAAAATTTCAGAAAAAGAATTTCGATTTTTCAGCCATTATAGTATTTTTCAACCATTAATTATCAACGATTATTCTTAACTATTAATTTTTATGTCAAACCATTATTACAACGCAGCCGATTTAGCGAAATTCGGCAAAATAGGTGAGTATCAAAAAGAACTTGCCGATAAATTTTTTTCATGGTATGGCGAAGTATTTAAAGAAAGTGCTTTAAGCGCCAAAGAAAAATCTTTAATTGCTTTGGCAGTAGCTCACGCTTTGAAATGTCCTTATTGCATTGATGCTTACAGCAGCGACGCTTACGAAAAAGGTTGGAGCGAAGCGCAAATGATGGAAGCCGTTCATGTAGCCGGTGCAATTGCCGGCGGCGTTACCCTCGTTCACGGTGTTCAAATGATGAATAAAGTGAAGGAAATTGCGATGTAGGGTTTAGTCGGTTAGTCAATTAGTCGGTTAGTCAATTAGAATTATTTTTTGACTAACTGACTAACCGACTAAACTAAACTACCCTCCATAATCAACTTCAGGTTGTTGCCCTTGTTGTTTTTTGGCATCTTTGGCTTTTCTGAAAATAGATGAATCCATTTTACCGAAAGGAAATTGAATGGAAATTTTATAAAAACGCACATCACGACGACGCAACTGCTCTTGGTAATAAGTTGGCTGTTCTAAGACAGAAATGAATTTGCGCGAATTAAAAATATCACTCACTTGGAACGTAATACTAGCAGCACCACCGAAAAAGGTTTTTTTCACTGCCCAATCCATCCATCCAAAACCTTCTCTGTATCCTTGTAACGTCACAATTTTACTTTCGTAGTTGGCGGAAAGTTGCGTCGAAAATCCTTTCAAGAATTTATAGCTCAAACTGCTTTTAGCTGTATAAGACCAACCTTTTCTGGAAGTTGTATCGGTGTTCAAATCTACATTAAAAACGTTTAAGTTACCGGTAAAATCCAAATTATTGACGATGTTGTATTTCAAAGTATTTTCTAAACCGTAAATATTAGTGGCTTTACCATTACTGAAAGAACTGATTAAACCGCCCGGTATATCCGGATTGGCTGTGACATAAGAAACAATCGGATCGTTGATATTGCGCAAATATAGTGAAGCAATCCAGTTATTGGCTCCGAAAAGTTTATTGTAATTTATTTCAAACAAATTTATAAATTCGGGTTTTAAAGCCGGATTACCGCGTTGAATATTTTGCGCATCGCTGCCGAAAATTGCCGGAATAATTTGCATAAAATTCGGACGATTAATTTTGCGACTGAAATTCGCTTGCAGCTCTGAACTTGTACTGAATTTTTTTGATAGATAAAGTGACGGGAAAAGTGAATTGAAAAAACTTGTGCCTGACCCCGGATATTCGTAACCGAATTTATTAGCATCAATGCGCGATGTGCCATTTAAATTTGATTGCTCGTAACGCACACCGCCTTGATAACCGATGCCGCTCCACTTGCCTGTATAAGTGACATAACCTGCCATTATTTTATCCGAAATATTATAATCGGAAGAAAGTACCCCTATTCTTGTAGCAACACCGTTTCTATAATCATCTACAAAAGTATTTTGAATACGATTGCTCCAACTGCCGCGCACACCGGCTTCTATTTTTGTGCTGTCGTTAATCGGATTTGTAAAATCCATTTGGAAAACCAATTGATTGCCTTCGCTCCCGCCACTGAGTTTTGTAGTGTCCGGATAAAAAGAACTTTTTGTAGGAAACCCCGTTGCAACTGCCCCTGTACTTCTGTTATAAAGTGTATTCACCCAATCTTGAGCATTACTCGATGATCCCCAACCGTAATTCAAATCTGCGGTAAGTTCTTTTCCCTTTTTCGCATACGTTTTTTTCCAAAGTGCTTGTGCTTGGTGTTGTAAAAAATTATTGCGCGGGCGAATACTTCTCGGACCGGAATAAAGTGTATCTAAATTAGTACCGAGATAATAATTCGTCTGATCAACATCAAAATTAAAAACACCGTTCACAATCGTACCGGCTAAAGTAAAAGTGTTCCTGTTATTGATGGCGTAATCCACTGCAATGCGCCCGATTTTAAAATTATTATCGAAAGTACCTAAGCTGTATTGATAATAATTCGGTGGCAAAGGTGGAGTCGGAAGAAAATTTGTTTTCAATGTATAACCTTCAGTAGGTGCGTTAGATGAGCGGTAACTGAAAAAGGAAGTCACATTAAAACGCCCCGCTTTAACGTTCAAGTTAGCAGTAGCATCATAACGGCTGTTCGTACCGATACCCAAACCGAGGAAACCGTTGTAACCCGGTTTGCGATTTTTTTTCAAAACGATATTCACAATGCCGCCGGTGGTTGAGGCTTCGTATTTTGCAGACGGATTTGAAATGACTTCCACCGATTCAATTTGATCGGAAGGAATCTGATTCATACTCAAAACTGTCGGTCTGCCGTCTACATAAATCGTTGTGTTATTGTTGCGCAATTTTACGCCGCCATCGGCATCAACAGAAATAGAAGGTACATTTTTCAAAACATCTTCCGCCGTACCACCGGTGGAGGTAATGTTTTTATCAACGTTAAAAGTTTTTTTGTCGAGATTCATCGTCATGCCGGATTTTTCTCCTGTTACGGTGACTTCACTTAAAACTTTAGTATCGGTTGCTAATTTCAAATCGCCGAGATCAATTTCCATTTCGGGTGGAAAAAGGGACGCGTTTTTAATAATTTCTTTGTAACCCAATACCGAAATTTTAATTTTTACGCCACCCATCGGCAAATTATCGAGATTGAAATCACCATTTTCAATAGTCAACATACCGCCGACGATTGAATCGCGTTTGCCGAGCGGACGTATCGCCACCACCGAAGCATAAGGAATCGGTTGATTGGTAGTGCCATCAATTATTTTGCCGTATATACGACCGACAAGTGCCGGCATTTTTCCGCCGCCGGCACCGCCTGCGGGTCCTCTTCCGCCACCGCCCGGCATTTGTGCGAAACCGGTGACACTCAGAAAAATAAAAGCCGAAGCAATAAAAAATTGAGAAATAAAATACTTAATCATGTGCAGGTGAGATTTGATTTTTAAAATAAAAGTGTAAAGTTAATCATTTGATTAAGAAAAACATTTGTGCTAATGACAAATTTCAGACACAAAAGTTGCAAAATCGCGAATAAACTTTTTTTGCACAACAAATTTCCAACGTTTATTAATTGTCCTGCCAAATTATTAGACAAAATGGTATTTTTTTTAGACGAAAAAACATTCTAAATCAACCTAATTAAAAAAATTACAGAAAATATTATACGCTGTCGTGACAATTCGTTTTTTTTGCGACTCGAAAAAAATTCAAGCGTTATTTTACAAGAAACAATAAAGTTAAAGTTTCGTCATGAAACTTATGCCATAAATTTTATTTAGATGTTCTCTAAATAAATTTTAGTATGCTTTAATACTTTGTAAAAAAAATTTGACGCAATACTTTTGCACATTGAATTAAAGATAGAGAGAAAAGTGATTAATAGAATTATTCTATGATGAAATATAAACTGAGTTGTGCGATGAAATCATTACGTCTAATTGCCGTTGTTTTAACTGCGTTATTTCTTTTCGTTAATACATCTTTTGCAGCTGATCCTGCTGCCGGTAAAACCCTTTTCATAAATAACTGTGCGCAATGTCATGCGAAGAGCATGAAAGATAAATTGACTGGTCCGGCACTTGCAGGTTTTCGCGAACGTTGGGGTGGTGATGATAAAGCATTGAAAAGCTGGATACACAATTCGCAAGGTATGATTGCATCCGGTTATCCGCGTGCCGTTGCCGTTTGGAACGAGTATAAACCGACAGTGATGAATGCGTTTCCGGCATTGAAAGATGACGAGATTGATAATATTTTTGCTTATATTGAAGGAAAGGCTAACGGAACAGTTGATGGACCACCTAAAGGTGGTAATACATCTGTTGCGGCAACTGGAGATGCAACATCTGACGACAACTCAATGCTTTGGTACGGTTTAGCTTTCAGTATTTTAGCTTTCTTAGCTTTAATACTGTCGCGCATCATGAATAATTTAAAAAGCACGGCAGCAGCGAAAGACGGTGAAGTATATCATGCAAAATCTTGGACAGAAACATTGACGAGTAAAGGTGTTATTGGATTTATTATTTTTGCTTTAATTGTTTTAGGTGGATATACAACTGTAACGAATGCTATTTCTCTCGGTCGACAACAAAATTATCAACCCGATCAACCGATTAAATTTTCTCACGTCACACACGCCGGTTTAAACAAAATTGATTGTCAATATTGTCACGATGGTGCGCGTCGCTCAAAACACGGCGTTATTCCGGCGACAAATACTTGTATGAATTGCCACAAAGCTATTAAGGTCGGGTCTCAATACAAAACAGGTGAGTTGACAAAAATTTATGTGTCAGCAGGTTATAATCCGATGACAGATAAATATATTGACAATTACGACAAACTTAGCGAAAATGAAGTTGCGGATATTTTTAAAAAATGGATTGATAGTAAATATCGCGAAGAGCGCAAATTAGATACAACAATTGCAATGGCAGGTGATGAAAAAACTTTCGTTGATAATCAGTGGTCTGACATTGCAGCGTCGTTGAAAACGGTTTATAAAGATCACGTACAAGGACCGATTGAATGGAAACGTATTCACAATTTGCCGGATCACGTTTATTTCAATCACGCGCAACACGTTGCCGTCGGTAAGATAGAATGTCAAAAATGTCACGGACCGGTTGAAAAAATGGTAGTAATGAAACAATATGCGCCACTTTCAATGGGTTGGTGTATCAATTGTCACCGCGAAACGGAAGTGAAATTCCAAGACAATGCATATTACGCATCTTATATGCGCTATCACGAAGAAATTAAAAAAGGTAAACGCGAAAAAGTTACCGTTGAAGATATTGGCGGATTGGAGTGCCAGAAATGTCATTATTAATTGGTTATCGGTTATTTGTTATCGGTTATAGGTTATTCGTAGTAATCAACTAATAATTTATAGCAAGTAATAATTAGAATAACGATTGGAATTTTAAATTTTTTGTCGTTAACAAGCCACGAATAATAGATAACGAGTAACGGATAACAGATAACGAATAACGAAAAATAAATAATATGGAATTCAATAAGCAAGACGTTTGGGTAAGTGCTGAACAATTAACGAATGATGCAGCTTACATAAAAACTACTCAAACAGAATTTCCGGCAACTATAGAAGCGGCAATGATGCAAGGTAACGATGCTTTCGTTGCTAACCGTCGTGACTTCTTAAAATATATGGGTTTTGGGATCGGTGCAGCAACGATTGCGGCGAGTTGTGAAATTCCGGTCAAACGCGCCATTCCTTATGTCGTTAAGCCTGATACAATTGTACCCGGTATATCCAATTATTACGCATCGTCGTTTGTACAAGGCGGTGATTATGTTTCGGTATTGGTTAAAACACGCGAAGGTCGTCCGATAAAAATTGAAGGTAACTCACTTTCAAAAGTTACGAAAGGCGGCACAAACGCTCGCGCTCAAGCAGCAGTTTTAGGTTTGTATGATACTTTTCGTATTCAAGAACCGGGGAAAGTGGTGGCTAAAGGCATTGAAAAAATGACTTGGGCAGCATTAGACGCAGCAGTACAAGAAAAATTAAATGTCGGCAGTAAAATACGCATCGTATCAAATACGATTTTAAGTCCGACGACAAAAGCGGCTCTTGCAGATTTTACAAAAAAATATCCGAATACGCAAGTTGCAGCTTATGATTCAGTTTCGGCAGCAGCTATATTACAATCGAA
>JAYTNA010000390.1:0-6140 GCA_043748865.1 Saprospiraceae bacterium | reverse complement strand
GAAATAGATGTATTGTACGTTGTCTCCAATTGAATATAGCGTTGCATATCTTTTGCTTTTTGGTCGCGTTCTTTTTCAAAAAGTTCTTTGATGAGCGATACTTTATTGTAACCTTCATTATATTTACTCACCATTTCTTTATTGCGTTTGGTTTCTTCTTCATAACCGCGCATAGTAGCTTCCGTCATCGCAATTGAATCACGCGAAACATCTTTATTATTTTTTAGCGTATTGTACTTAGCTTGCGTCCGAATAAAATTGTTCTCGGCTTGTAAAGCAGTACTCATCATAGATTCCGTTTGTTTATCCGGATCAATTACACCAGTTGATTGGCGCAGAATGCGTAAAGAATCTCCTAATTGCGATAAACTTTTATCTCTATCAAAAATATTTTTTTTATAAGCATTGACAAGATTAAATTGACTTTGCTTAATCATCTGTTGTGCCATTTCGTCAATTTTTTCACGAGCAGCATTGGCTATCTCGGCTGCCCATTTTCTATCCACATCTTCTACAGAAAGTTCTATCGCATCTAATTTTGTTTTTTTTACTTTGTAGCGATCTTCCAATTCTTCAAGTACACGAAAAGGTGCTTTAAGTTTCGCAGAATCCACGTCGTAATGTTTATACAAGTCGAATTTTTTTATAAGAAAATCTTTTAACGGCTCCGACTCGGCGATTGACAAAACGCGGTCTATATCATTCGACGTACCAATATAATCCATATCTTTATTGGAAGTGCCGAACATTTGCTCCGGCTTAAAAACATCCGTACTGTTCACATAAAAAATTGTCGTTGATTTATAATAAGTGTATAAAAAAGTAAACGAGATTAAAGCAGTCACCACCACCACGCTAGCCAATAAAAGCAGAATTTGTTTTCTCCATTTATACAGTACCGCTATCACACCCACCAAGTCATCTTTTTCTTCCATATTTGTAAATTTGAGGCGCAAAATTAATATTTTTATGTTCAATTTCGAATTAAAATTTCTTTCTCATTCCTTAATTAAAACCTGTTGAAAACTGACAACAACCAATGCTTAACATGTGGGTAACATAAGAAAATCGTGGTGAGAAAAACGCGCTTTATCCACCAAAAAAACTATCCACAAAAAAAAATCGCCGCTACGTTAATAACAATGATCGTTCCGTTCAAAAATTTCTTAACATTCACTTAGTATACACACCGGTTTTATAGTTGAAAATCTTTTCGTGGAACGTCCGTGAATTGTGTTAGTAATGTGGATAAACCCATAATTCACTAAAAATCAATTTTTTATTTTAAACGCTGATGTTTATAACGACGGTATTACATAACGGCGTGTGTGCAAGACTAAATTATTCCACGTTTATCCACTTATGCACAGCCTTAATAATAGAGAATAATAGTTTTTTTTAAAAAATAATTTTAATACTATTTATTTATCGTTGTGGATAACGCAAAAAATATTTTTTATTTACGGCAACGGTAATTTTTTTTGTTTCAAGACTTCACAAATCGTAAAATGTCGGTACTTTTGTAGTTGAGAACAGCTATAAGCTATCAGCCTTCAGATATCAGCTTCTATACTTTAGTTGCTGATAGCTGAAGGCTGATAGCTCATAGCCCAATATCTTCCTACTCATGAAAACTTGTGTATTTCCCGGCTCTTTCGATCCTATTACCGTCGGACATGTTGATTTAGTGCGCCGTGCTTTACCTTTATTCGATAAAATTATTATTGCTATCGGCGTTAATACACAAAAGCAAACACTTTTTTCACTCGAACAACGAACAGACTGGATAAAAACAATTTTCGCCGATGACAAAAAAGTATCCACGGATACTTTCGAGAAACTTACGGCAAACTACTGCATAAAAAAAAACGCGCATTGGATTATGCGCGGCTTGCGCAGCAGCGCAGATTTTGATTACGAAAAAACAATCTCTCAACTTAACTTTATCGTAGGTAATGGTGTAGAAACTTTTTTCTTGATTTCGCAACCGCAATACTCTCATATTTCATCCACCATTGTCCGAGAAATTATTAAAGGCGGTGGCGATGCATCACCGTTTTTACCGCCGCAAATTGACCTGAATTTATAGAATTTCAGATAAAATTCGGTTCGTAAAAACAATCACAATCACATTTCAACCATGAAACATTTACTTTTCCTTTTATTACTTTCCACAACGCTTTTGAAAGCGCAAGCACCGATTGTCGGCTCGCGGTGGACCTACTTCCAAAGCGATTTGGGCGGATTAAATGGCAAACCTTATTTCTTAGATGTTGTTGCCGATACTATCGTTCACGACAAAATTGTAAAACGCTTCAACAACAGCGGTACAAAAACAAATTGTGCTGCGCAACCTTCTTCGCCCTACGTTTTATACGAAAACAAAAAAGCGTTTCAATATGACGTTGTACGCGATCAGTTTTTCCTGCTTTACGATTGGAATAAAGGTAAAGGTGATACAGTCTCCGCTTATATAAGTTTCCCCTCGCGTATTGATTCGTTTAAGTACGTTATTGATTCAATAATTTATTGGACACCTAATGGCGAGTTTTTGAAAGTCCAATCCGTGCATTATTTGCAAACCGGTACTTCGCGCTTCGGATTTGCGAGTTACAATCTGATAGAAAAAATCGGGGCGAATGCTTATTTTTTTCCTCAGTATATCGGTTGCGATCCGGTGCAGTGGGGCAGTATACGTTGTTTTGAAGAACCGGGACAAATTCCGGTCAAGTTTGTTAATTACAAATGCGATAGTGTTTTTATCCGAACCGGTACCGAAGATTTTTTGGATGACAGAAATGTGCGCATTTATCCAACACTTACTTCAACAGATATTCATTTAGAAACTTTAAGTGATACGCATCATGAAAAGTATTTTGTTTACGTTTCCGATGCTTTGAACCGCGTGATACAGCAAGATGTTTGGCAAGAGCAAGAAACTTCTAAAGTTATAGACACAAATAATTGGCAGACCGGAATTTATTTCGTCACTTTGCGCAATGAAAGCGGCGCACGTAGCACGAAGAAGATAATTAAGAATTGAATAGATTTTGGATTTTGGATTTTAGATTTTTTTTAATTTCTATCAGACTTAAAATCTAAAATCCAAAATCTAAAATCGTAAATCAATATGGCACAAATACCAAAAGCATATAACGAACCGATTTTGAATTACAAACCTGGTTCACCTGAGAAAATTGCCTTGAAAAATGCTTTGGCGGAAGCGAACGCAAAACGCATTGATATACCGATGTACATCGGCGGGCAACACATTTTTACCGAAGATAAAATGCCTATGTCGCCGCCGCATGAACATAAACACATACTTGGACACTACCATAAAGGCACTACCAAACATGCAAATTTAGCAATTGAAGCGGCACTGAAAGCAAAACACGCTTGGGAAAATATGCCGTTTCATAGTCGTGCTGCTATATTTTTGAAAGCTGCCGATTTACTGACGGGTCCTTTCCGTGCGAAAATGATGGCTGCTACAATGTTGTGCCAATCTAAAAATGCGTATCAAGCAGAGATAGATTGTATATGTGAGTTGGCTGATTTTTTGCGTTTCAATGTGCAATTCGCTTCCGAAATTTACGCGCAACAACCGAACAGCAGTACCGGTGTATGGAATATAATGGAATATCGCGCCTTAGAAGGATTTATTTTTGCGCTTACACCATTTAATTTTACAGCAATCGCCGGAAATCTCGGCGCAGCTCCGGCAATTTTGGGTAACGTAGTAGTTTGGAAACCGGCAGATAGTCAGATTTATTCCGCCAACGTTATTATGGAAATTTTTGAAGCGGCAGGATTACCGGACGGTGTTATCAATTTAATTTACGGCGACGGACCGACTATCGGCGAAGTGATATTTAATCACCGCGAATTTGCCGGTTTACATTTTACGGGCAGTACGGCGGTGTTTCAAAGTATGTATAAAACCATTGGAAATAATATTTCTAATTACAAAAGCTATCCGCGTATTGTCGGTGAAACGGGTGGAAAAGATTTTGTCATGGTGCATCCGTCCGCAAATCATAGAGCAGTAGTGACGGCACTTGTGCGCGGTGCATTTGAGTATCAGGGACAAAAATGTTCGGCAGCTTCGCGGGCTTATATTCCGAAATCTGTTTGGAAAAAAATTGAGCATGAATTAGTGAACGATATTAAATCATTAAAAACCGGCAGTACAGAAGATTTTACCAATTTTGTGAACGCTGTAATTGATGAACGTGCTTTCGATAAAATTGCCGGTTATATTGATTTTATAAAAGCGCAACCTGATGCAGAAATTATTGTCGGCGGCGGTTACGATAAATCTGTCGGATATTTTATAGAACCGACAATCGCCGTTACCGAAAATCCGAATTTCAGAACACTGAAAGAAGAAATTTTCGGACCCGTCCTCACGATTTATATTTACGCCGATAAAGATTTTGAAAAAGTTTTAGACTTAGTAGATACCACTTCAGCTTACGCACTCACCGGCGCGATTTTATCCACATCTCGTGAAGCAATTGATTTGGCAATGCACAAATTGCGCAATGCCGCCGGTAATTTTTATATCAACGATAAACCGACCGGTGCGGTTGTAGGACAACAACCTTTTGGCGGTGCGCGTGCGAGCGGCACCAACGACAAAGCCGGTTCTGTTTTGAATTTATATCGTTGGGTATCTGCACGTACTATCAAAGAAACTTTTGTACCGCCCACGCATTATAGCTATCCGTTTATGGAGGAGTGTTAATGGTTAATGGTTAATGGTTAGTTGTTAATTACGAATTTCAAAAATTGTAATTAGCAACCAAACATTAACTATTAACAACTAACCATTAACCATTAACCATTAATTTCATGTCTTCAATAAAATTATTTTCCGGTACTTGTTCCCATTATTTAGCAGATAAAATTGCCGACGAGTATGACCAAAAATTAAGCGACATAACGGTGTCGCGTTTTGCCGATGGTGAAATGCAACCGGTCATTAACGAAAGTGTCCGCGGTGATAATCTTTTTTTTATACAATCTACTTTCGCGCCCGCCGATAATTTACTGGAATTGTTGTTGATGATTGATGCCGCTAAACGTGCTTCGGCGGGTTATATCACCGCCGTTATTCCGTATTTCGGCTATGCGCGTCAAGACAGAAAAGATAAACCGCGCGTGCCGATTTCCGCCAAACTGATTGCCAATATGCTTTCCGCCGCCGGGGTTGATCGCATTATGACGATGGATTTGCACGCCGACCAAATTCAAGGATTTTTCGATATTCCGCTTGACCATTTAAAAAGTGAACCGATTTTTGTCAATTATTTAAAATCAGGTGACGTCACCAATTTATTATTTGCCTCGCCGGATGTCGGCGGCGTAAAACGCGCCAGAAACTTTTCGCGCATTTTTGAACGCGATTTCGTTACATGTTCGAAATACAGAAAACGCGCCAACGAAGTCGCAGAAATGAATGTCATAGGAGATGTAGAAGGTTTTGATGTCGTTTTAGTTGATGATATAGTGGATACAGCCGGTACACTTTGCAAAGCAGCAGAGGTAATTATGCAAAAAGGTGCGAAAAGTGTACGTGCGTTTGCAACGCATCCGATATTAAGCGGTAAGGCTTACGACAATATTAATAATTCTGTTTTAACGGAATTAGTTGTATGTGATACACTACCGTTGCAACAATCGTCGCCGAAAATTCATGTGCTGTCAACGGCAAAACTTTTTGCACGTGCCATTCGCAACACACACGAAAATAAATCTATTGAGGCGTTGTATGAATATTAAATGGTTGAAGGTTAATGGTTGATGATTAATGGTTGACAACAAATATTTGCGTTTAAAAATCCAACTTGCACTCTATATGTTTGTTCATTAAAAATAAAAAAAACGCAAACGCTCGTGATAAATCCAAAGATTTTCACGAGCGTTTGCGTTTTTTAATAGTAAGAAGGTGTACGAGAGGGACAGTTTTATCAATTTAACTTCCGTTTTACACGAAAATTTCAAATTAAAACGAAAATGCTTCTATTCGTCGATAGGGTTTAAATGTTAGTCGAAAAAAAATGTAGGAAAAATAAAAACCAATGAAATTTGGTTCATTTTTCAAACAATTTATAAATCAAAAAAATGAGTCAAAA
>JAYTNA010000389.1:0-1990 GCA_043748865.1 Saprospiraceae bacterium | reverse complement strand
TCATCAAAATTTGTTGCACGTCGCGATCCATGTAAATATCATTCGGCACATACATTTCTCCGACCGGTAGTTGTTGTTCAATCACCGGATGTCGCCCTTCTTTTATATCAATCGTAAAACCGGTTTCTAAAATCGGACGTACGTAATTATTTTTTCGCGCCAATTCTGCAAACGCGCGCAAACAATCTAAAACGGCAATCGTGTTTGAATTGGTTTGTATCGGCTCAATAAAATCCATCAAAGTTTGCATCAACGCATTAAAAACTTCTTCTTCAAGGGCTAAAATTTTTTCTTCCGCGCTCAAAATTTTTTCTTCCAAAACTTTTAATTCCGGCGTGATATAGCGTTCAGCATTGGCGAGCGTTTGTTTTCTAATCCAATCTTTCGGTACCTCGGCATGTTTATATTTGGATGTGACTTCGATATAATATCCGAAAACAGAATTGAAATTGATTTTCAAACTGTTGATGCCCGTGCGAGCAATTTCTTTTTGTTGCACTTCGAGTAAAACTTGTTGCGCGTTGTGGATAAGATGTCGCAATTCATCTAAATCAGCGTGTGCGCCTTCGGAAATACTGCCGCCTTTATTGATATGAACAGGCGGCGCGTCCACCAAACTTTTTTCTATTTCATCGCAAATACTTGTACAGGGATTCATCGTTTCCGCCATGCGTTTCAATGCCGGAATTTCCGATTGTTTCAAAATAGTTTGCAGCGGCGGTACAACGCGCAATGACTTTGCCAATTGTCGCATTTCGCGCGGATTAATTTTTCCGAGCGGTACTTTAGAAATTAATCGCTCTAAGTCGCCCACCGTTTTCAGTAAACCGTAGATTTCTTGCTCTTGAATCGGATTTTCGATTAAAAATTGAACGGTATCGTGTCGTGCTTCAATCGCAGTTTTTGTTTTCAAAGGCATCAACACCCATTTTTTCATCAAACGCGCACCCGGCGGTGAAAGCGTTTTATCTAAAATATGGATGAGTGTTGCGCCTTTTTCGTGTTGATTATTTACCAATTCTAAATTTCGAATCGTAAATCTATCCAACCAAACATATTTATCGTGTTGAAACCGCGTTATACGCGTGATGTGTTTGAGATTTGTTTTTTCGGTGGTAGCTAAATAATGCAATGCAGCACCGGCAGCCGTTTGTGCGGGCATCATATCTTCGACTCCAAAACCTTTCAAAGATTTAGTTTCAAAATGCGCCAAAAGTTTTTCGCGCCCGTATTCCGGTTGAAAAACCCAATCATCAATCGGATACAAATAAAATTTAGAGCCGAAACGCTCGTTCATTTCTTTGCTGATCGTTTTACTGAAAATAACTTCCGAAGGCGAAAAAGATTGAAACATTTTTTCCGCCATGGGCCAATCGCCTTCCGACACCAATAATTCGCCGGTAGAAATATCTAAAAAAGCAACGCCGACTTCATTGCGCAAAACATAAACAGAAGCGAGATAATTATTTTTCTTTTGGTCTAACATATTATCATCGTTCGCTAAACCGGGTGTAATTACTTCCGTCACGCCGCGCCGGACAATTTTTCCGGTGACGGGTTTTTCCAACTGCTCGCAAATCGCCACACGATGTCCGCTTCTGATAAGTTTGGGTAAATAATAATTCAGAGAATGGTGCGGAAAACCGGCTAACTCAACATCGTTACCGCCATTGTTCCTGCTCGTTAAAGTAATATTTATTGCTTTTGAAGTAATAATCGCATCTTCACCGAAAGTTTCATAAAAATCGCCGATACGAAACAACAAAATAGCATCCGGATGTTTTTGCTTAAATTCATTGTACTGACGCATCAACGGGGTGGTAGTGGCGTTGTCCAATAAATTGGTTTTCTCTTTAGCGGGTTTTTGCGTTGGTCGTGCCATGAAATTTATTGCGTATTTTGTTCAATCTTTTTTTGCAAAAATAATTTAATTTTGGTGTATTTTATAATTTAATCATTTACGCATCAACAATTTCTCATTTCTCATGTA
>JAYTNA010000388.1:0-4627 GCA_043748865.1 Saprospiraceae bacterium | reverse complement strand
CGCATAGATTCTTTTTCGGGTATCGGCGATAAAAAAGCATTGAAGATTTTAAGAAAAGTGGGTGAAAAATTTAACCTGCCGACTACAACTGATATTCATGCCGATGAGGAAGCGACGATGGCTGCCGAATATGTTGACGTTTTACAAATTCCCGCATTTCTATGTCGTCAAACGAGTTTATTGGTCGCCGCAGCGAATACAGGCAAAGTTATAAATATTAAAAAAGGACAATTTGCTTCGAGTGAAACGATGCAACACGCCGTACAAAAAGTGCGCGATAGCAAGAACGAAAAAATAATGCTCACAGAACGCGGTAATACTTTCGGCTATCAAGATTTAGTCGTAGATTACAGAAACATTCCGGAAATGCGCGCCTTCAATGTGCCGGTGATTATGGATTGCACGCACTCATTGCAACAACCCAATTCAAAATCAGGTGTTACCGGCGGTAAACCGGCTTTGATTGAAACGATTGCACGTGCCGCAATTGCAGTCGGTGCAGACGGATTATTTATTGAAACGCATCCAAATCCGAGTGAAGCAAAAAGTGATGGTGCCAATATGTTACCATTAGATAAATTGGAAAATCTATTGGAGCGATTGATAAAAATTAGAAAAGCAATTAATTAGTTTATCGGTTATTGGTTATTAGTTATCCGTTATCGATTTTAAAAATCTGGTACATTTTTTTACAACCGATAACGGATAACCTATAACCTATAACTTCTTCGACCCATCTTTAGAGACATCACTTCGCCAAACGGTTCTGCAAATACCGTTATCACACTCGCGTTGTTCAGTGAGTTCGCCGGTTTCGTCGTACATTTTCAATAAACCGTGTTCGAGGTCATTTTCATAAGTACCTTCCGCTGCCGGTTTCCCGTTGTCATAAAACTCGACGAAAGGACCATTTTGTACATTGTCTCGATAATATGTGATTTGTTTTACGTTACCGTTGGCATAAAAAAATTTCCATTTACCGTTCATTGCACCACTTGTATAATGTCCTTCGGATTTTAATTTTCCGTTTTCATAATACGATAAAAAATCGCCGGACAGCGCACCGCTTTCATTGAAGTGGCGGCGATCTTCAATTTGACCGTTATCGTAATATACTATTTGTTCGCCACACAAAACGCCTGCTTTATAATGTGAGGATTGCAATAAACCGGTAGAATTAGGAGAAAACGATTCGTGTAACCCTTCTTTTAGTTTCGTCGATTTATTAATCGTATAACGTTCAACGAGTAAACTGTTTTCGTTGCGTTTTTCAACTACTTCAAGGTTGTTACAAGCCGTTAAACTTAAAAAAATACTGAAAACTAATGCCGGTCGAAAAATTTTAATGTTCAAGTTGATAGATTTTAGATATGTGATGTTTGAGGACTATAACTTATTGAAAACGTAAAATCGGTTGGAAAAGTATATAAGTGGTTATGGGTTGTGGGTTTGACTATCAGTTCTTGGATATTATTTTGGATGGAACTTACGCTTGACACCTGATACTTAAAGGCTAATAGTTGACATAAAAAAACCGTCATTAACTCAGGATTTCTATCCTGAGTTAAGACAGCACTACTCATAACCATTTAAAATTAGAGATCTTAATCGAAAAAAGAAAAGAAATTGTTTTCGATTTTATATTTTGAACGAAGTTTAATTCGCTTTTTATCGCTCAATTATGACACAAAGTTACAGGACTTTATTTCAACGCGAAATACCGACAAAACTATATTTTATTAAGTTTTTTTTTTATAATACGATATATATCTTTAAGAAATTATTTGACGCACAAAATCGGAAAGTTTTTCCGGGTTTTGTTCCGGAGAGGCCAACCATTGAGCAGTGCGCCCTTGTTGCAATAAAAAATAATCTTGAATTAAATCTGCTTGTTGCTCTGCATTAAAATGTAAAAACTCTTGAGTCTCTAACCAATTGCTGTGATAAGCATAATTATATCGTTCCAAAGATTTTTGTGCTGCTAAGGCAGTGATAATATATCCCGCACCGAATTTTTGATATTGCCAAACGTGTGTCAATTCGTGAATGAAAACATCGTCCGTTAAATTTTCTTGCGTATTAATGGTATTGAACGATACGTACGCCAAACAAAAATGCGGTTTTGCCGACCATGCTTTTCTGTCGTACATCACGACACACCAATTTATTTTATTTTTGAAAATAGATTTACCCAACCCGATTTCTTCGGCAGTGGAAGTTTGTGCAGATTTTTTGGCGAGATTTGTCGTGATTTCATACACATCAAACAAAAAAAATAAATCGGCAAGTTGAAAGAAAAACGCTGCTGTTTTTTGATAAAAATTTAATCGCGCATAAAAAATATGAAAGAAAGGAAAAAATAAGCGCAAGAGACGACCGGGTATTGAGCGAATTGAAAAAATTAATCGTTGAATCAACCAAGATACCTTCACAAGAGTGCTTTTCTAATTTTTCAAAAATTTCTCTTCATCCACATCCTTAATAAACTGTATTACACCCGGGAAATAATTTTTCTGATCATCCCAAAAACTTAAATGGCTGCCGTTCGGACAATATAAAAAACGCCCGTGCTGTACTTTTTTGCTGATGTCTTCCATTGCTTTCGGATCCATTGTGTCGTATTGCGCACCAATAGCGAGTGTCGGTACTTTTATTTTCGGTAACTCCGATTTAATATCCCAAGTCAATAATCTGCCGCCGACTTTAAATTCACTCGGACCTTGCATCAACGTATAAATATGTTCGTTGCCATGTTTGAACGAGCGTTCAACGGCTTCCGGAAACTCTTTTAAGCGACAAATATGCAGCTTATAATATTCTTCGCGCACTAAATTGCCGTAAACCGGATTACTATAATCGCCTTTAGCTTCGTAAGTATTTAAAGAATCCAAAAGCGATTTACGCATTTGCGATCGCAAAACGCCATTGTATTTTTCATAATCCGGAATACTCGCCATCATATTTGAAATAATTAATCCTTTCAAGTTCTCTTGATATTTCAATGCGTACTCCATACCCAACATGCCGCCCCACGAATTGCCGAGCAAATAAAAATTATCTTTGTTCATGCCCAACGCTTTACGCACTTGTTCTACTTCATCAACGAAACGCGGCGTTGTCCATAAATCATCGTTCGTCGGCTGATCGCTGTTAACGCAACCCAATTGATCGTATTCGTACATTTCGAAACCGACATTCGGGAAAAAACTTTCAAAACTTTCCATGTACTCATGTCCCATAGCAGGACCGCCGTGCAGCAATAAAATTTTTATACGCGGATTGTCGCCAAATTTTTTTGTCCACACTTTAAATTTTCCGACAGGCGTTTCAATCGGAATCATTTTAACGCCACCGGATTGAACTTCGTTGAAAATATTTTCGCGCAAAACATTCGGTGCGTTATTTATAATTTTCTCTTCCTTAATTTCTTTACAACTTGAAAGAAAAAATAAAACGGCGATGAAAAATAAATTTATTTTCATTTTTTTTGTGAAAAATTATTTCTGAAATTTTTTCCGGAAAAATTATTTTGTAAAAGTAATTTTTTTTGGGAAATAAATATTTTTTTAATACCCAAAAATAAATAAATTTTTACAAATCAATAAAGCAAAAAGCAAAAAATATAATTGCAAAAATTTAACATAAAATAGAGTAACAAAAAAAATCTAGAAAATATTCATTTACTTTTAAAAATCCAATTCATTTTTAGTTTAATGACACAGAAAATTTGTATTTGTTTTTAAACTCAAATTTTTCCCTTATGAAGAACTTTTTATTCCCGCGTTGTGTCTAGGACACAACATCTGCTACGCATTTTCGTAATTCAACTACCAGCTCGCTCAGGTTGTGTTCTTTCAAATAAAAAATGTTTGCCGGTTGCAAACTACAGTTTGCAACCGGTCATCAGGCTCGTCTCTGACCGCAGTATTTTGCAAATATTTTTTTGCAACAAGTTGATTAACACGCTATTAAAAAATATTTTTCAGGTCAGAGACCTGAAAATAATAGACGAAAGTCTGCAGACTTTCGCCAGCGTTTGCGTTTTTTTAAAGGGACATAGACATATTGATTGCGAGCGGGTATGAATATTTTACAAAATGCGATTATGAACGCACCGATGCCGATTGCGCCGGGTGTCGTACCGAATAAAAACACGGATTTATTTTATGAAGAGTTGAAATATAACGCGCCTTATGTACAAACCGGTGCAGCATCTCAATTAAACGGAAACATTTCCGCATCGGCTTGGCAAATACAAGGCAGAGAAATTCAGGCTTACGGATATAAATATGACGATTTAGATCGTTTAATACAAGCCGATTATTATGACGTACACGACCCTGCCAACACAACGACGTGGGGGGCAATCTCGGGGTTCAGTTCCGATAATAAATTTCAAGAAAAAGCAAGTTACGATGTACGCGGTAATATATCGTATTTGCAACGCAGCGGTTTAGTAGCGGGAAATATCACGACAAACGGTCAGGCTTCCGGTTCTTTCGATATCATTGACAAATTGAGTAATACTTACGACCCGAGTAATCCGAATCAAGTCACGAGCATAACAGATGCCGCTACGTATTCGGCTGTCGGTTTTAAACCGGGAACAAATGTCGGTGCAGTCGCT
>JAYTNA010000387.1:0-2141 GCA_043748865.1 Saprospiraceae bacterium | reverse complement strand
TTTGTTGCGCGTTTTTATTTTGGAAAAACATTTAATTGAAATTTAATTTTCGGAAAAACCTTCGAGTAAATTATGTTCTTCAACTTTTTTTTTGTTGCGCCACCACACGTAAGCGATACCGCCTACGATGAGGTATGGGGTTGACAAAAGATATAAAATACCTAAATTAATCCCCGAGCCGGTAGTGCCGCCGTTTTTTAAATTACTTTCCAAACCCATTCTACAAGCAGCGCACTGTGCAAAAATATCTGTCGTCATTAAGAGCAACGAACAGATAGCAATAACTGATTTAAAAAAAAGACCTGATATGAATTTCATAAATTAAAACTTTTAAAAACAACCGTTAAAAATACTTTCAATTCATGCAAGGACGCAACATTAAATAAACTATCGGACCGGTAATTGCCACATATAACCACACCCAAAAAACCCAACGCGCCATTTTTTTATGTCGCTCAATTTGTGATGTAAATCCGCGAATATAAGTGAACAAAATAAATGGAAAGCTTGCAGCTGCTAAACTCACGTGCGTAATCAACAAGAAAAAATAAATACTGCGCGTTGTACCTGTTCCGCAATATTTTATTTCCGGCGATGTAATGTGATAAAGCACATACATCACTAAAAATAGTGACGACATAATTAACGCCGTTGTCACCATTTGTTTATGTTGTGCAATGCGTTTATGGCGAATATGATTAAGCGCAATAATCAACACAACAGCTACACTTGCATTCAACACGGAATAAACTGCCGGTAAAAACCAAAAATCAATACTGAAATCAATACGTGGAATTTGTCTCATTACCGCCACCAATAACAACACGACAACAGAGACGATTGTTGCCCAAATATTTAATTTTTTTATTCCAGAATCTGTAAAGTTTGTCATTTTAATTTTAGTCGGTTAGTCAGTTAGTCGGTTAGTCAAAAATTTTGACTAACCGACTAAAATTACATTTTCTTTTGTTCCACTTTTATCACATCTTTTTTCTTTCTTATCGGCATCAATGCTAAATGTTGAACGAGCATTTGTTTGTCCGGCAACAAGCGCGTATCGTAAAAATGTCTGATGATACCCGAAGTATCAATAAGTGCTACCGAATAATCGGTCGGTAGATGTATATTTTTTATTGAATCATTCATCGGCAATACCAACCACCGTTCTTTGTCTTTTGCAGAAATTTGCATCTCCAATTGATTAGCTTTATCAGTGTTCAATGAATCATAAAAAGTAACTAAACGAAAATTATCAACTTCTTCTCTGAATTGATCTGTTTTATTTATAATTTTCAAAACACTGATAACCGAATCTGCGCCTTGATTTTGTAAAACAGAAAACAAAATCATATTACCACGTATCGCTGCACCGGTTTGTAAATTACCGTGCATATCTTTTTGGGAAAAATTCGGTAATGTTCCTAAATTTTTTCTGAGTTCAGAGAAAAAAGTATTACCATCTTTTGATCCTTTTATATTCACAAAAAGTGAAACAAGTGGGAATAAAAGAATAGCGCAAATTATGCCGATAGTCGTGAACAGGTTTTTTTCTTTTTTCATTGTTTATTTCATAAAAAAAAGCGGAACATTTATCATATCCCGCTTTTTTATTTTTTAGTTCAATTTGTTTTTATATTTGAACTCGGATAGTAAATCATACCTGTAGATTTATTCATTGGTTGAACAATGCGCTCATTTTTCTTTTCAATTTGCTCTCTGCGATGTCCCCATGAACTGCCTTCTTGAAAGAATGCGATAATTGCCCATACTAATAAGCCACATGGCAATAAAACACTCATCGCCATACCGCGTACTTCGTATCCCATGTGCATGAAAAATTTTACGATAAAGTAGGCTTTGTACAAACTCATTGAAATCATTGCGACATACATAATATACCAAGGCAAAGTAACGCCCGGAACTAAATATCCTTTTCCAAGTAGAGCGACACCCACTTCACATAACGTAATTGCGCCCAATAAATAAAATCCGCGCTTTACCGTTGCTATACCTTCTTCATGAGTAACCATAATATCTTTTTAGTTATTAATTGTTAATTGTCAGTTGTTAATGGAAATAATTGGTTAATTGATTGCACCGATATAAGTTTATTAAACAATTAGACTAACTGACTAACTGAC
>JAYTNA010000386.1:0-5088 GCA_043748865.1 Saprospiraceae bacterium | reverse complement strand
GACTAACCGACTAACCGACTAAACTTGACTAACCAACTAAACTCATTCATCGCTCTTCAAAATTGTATCCATTAAACCACTGACCAAGCCGCCTTGTTCACGCTGATTGGTTGGTGCGGCATAACTTAATATGCGACTTGCCAAACGACTAATCGGAATTGTTTGCACCCAAACTTTTCCGGGTCCGCGAAGCGTTGCATAAAACATACCTTCACCACCGAAAATAACATTTCTAATACCTTTTACAAATTCAATATCATAACTGACACTGCCGGTGAAAGCAACCACGCAACCCGTATCAATGCGCAAAGTTTGACCGATTTCTAAATCTTTTTCAACGACATAACCGCCGGCGTGAACAAAACAAAATCCATCGCCTTCTAATTTTTGCATAATAAAACCTTCACCGCCAAATAAACCGGTGCCGAGTTTTCGTTGGAACTCGATACCGATGGTTACGCCACGCGCCGCACACAAAAACGCATCTTTCTGCGCCACCACTTTGCCGCCGAGTTGCGCTAAATCCAATGCAATAATTTTTCCCGGATAAGGAGCTGCAAAAGTAACACGCGATTTACCAAATCCTTCATTTGTGAACGCGGTTAAAAATAAACTTTCACCGGTAATGACACGTTTGCCGGCTGCAAAAATTTTTGATAAAAAAGTATTCGTTTGCGCACCACCGTCACCGAATATGGTGTGCATTTGAATGCCGTCCTCCATCATCATAAAACTGCCGGATTCGGATACAACAGTTTCTTGCGGGTCTAATTCAATTTCGACGCATTGAAGTTCTTCGCCGTAAATTTTGTAATCTATTTCGTGAGATGTCATAACTTGGTAGTTGTTTATTAGCTATCATGAGTGTTTCAACAGATTTTTTTCAACCAGTTTTTTATAATTTTCTTTGTGAACTTTGTGAGAACCTTTGTGTTCTTTATGTTTAATTTTAACACAAAGGACACAAAGGTTTTCACAAAGTTCACAAAGCGCGATTAGTTTCTAAACGTTTTAGAATCCTTTGAAAGTAATGATTAGCTTATTTATTGGTTAATAATTTTGTGTTAGAAAAAGAAATCAACACCAAAAATAAATAAAAAAACCTAAAAGAAACTAAACGCTGTTTATCTTTTTTTTATTAATTGAGTTATGCCTGTTACCTTAAAAAATAAAAAATTTATTCCTTGCACACAATTAGGAATGTTACATACTTTTATTAATCAAAGCAGTTTTAGCGTGGAAAAATATAGTGTCAATGGTTTAAAAAAATATTAGTGGCTTCGCCACATTCCAGCGACATTGCCGACTTTTTGCTCTCTCTAACCGAAACTAATAGTACTGCAATTTTTGGAGATTTGGTTTGACGGCAGAGAAATTCGTTATATAGCAAGCGACGAAATTTCACCAATGAAGTAGCAAAAATTTTGGGCGAAGCCATCGAAAAACATGATTTGAAATGGCTCGTTATTCCCGATGAACAAATACTGAACGGTATGATAGCGGCAGGCATGAATCAGAAAATTGCCAAAGATTTTATGGAAATGAATGCAAGCAAACGCGGCGGCGTTTTGTACGAAGATTATAACCGCAATAAACCAACATTGGGAAAAATTAAGTTAAAGGATTTTGCAAAAAATTTTGCTGCGGTTTATCACCTAAAATGATTTCAAAATAAAAAAGCGTGAGTGAAGTTTACCTTTATTCACGCTTTTTTATTTTATCAAAACTAAAATCAAAAAAAATAATTCGTAATTCGTAATTTTTAATTCGTAATTAATATTTACGCACTCAACGCAGCTGCACCGCCCACAATTTCCGAAAGTTCTTTCGTGATGGCTTCTTGACGCGCTTTATTATAGTTGATACGCAAGTTTTTCAATAAATCGTTGGCATTTTCAGTGGCTTTATCCATAGCCGTCATACGCGCGCCGTGTTCGCTGGCGTGCGTGTCGAGTACGGATTTATAAAGATTGGTTTGCAAAAGACTCGGCACTAAACTTTCAAGTAATTCTTCTTGTCCCGGTTCGAAAATATAATCGGCACGTCTTTTTATGGTGCCGCCTTTAGCTTTATCTTCCTTACTTACTTCCAACTTAGCAAGCGGTAAAAATTGTTCGCACACCGGAAATTGTGTTCCGGCGTTTTTGAAACGACCGTAAGCAATAGATACATTATCAAATTTTTTCGCTTCAAAATCTGCCATTACTACTTCCGCAATCTTTTTCACATTGTCAAATTCCAAATTACTGAAAGTGTCAACATAATCACTTACAATTTTACAGTTCGTGTAACGACGACGCATAAAATCGTTACCTTTTTTACCGACGCAAATGATGGTGAGTTTACCGTTGTCGCGTTGCTTGGCGTATTTTGTATTGATAGTTTCAACGGCAGCCTTGATGATATTCGTGTTAAAAGCACCCGCTAAACCTCGATTAGAAGTAATCACAATCATACACGCATTTTCAATCGGACGATCTGCACCAAATGAAGTCGAAGCATCGCTGCCGAGACTACTCAACACGTTGCGCATCATATTGTTGAGTGCAATATCGTACGGACGCATCTGTGTAATTGCTGCTTGTGCTTTACGCAATTTTGCGGCCGAAACCATTTTCATGGCTTTTGTAATTTGTTGCGTACTAATCACCGACGCAATGCGAATACGTACTTCTTTTAAATTTGCCATGTCTATTAGTCGGTTAGTCAGTTAGTCGGTTAGTCAATTTGTCTTTAACTTTTAGACTAACTGACTAACCGGCTAACTAACTAAACTATTTTAATTGAGTAGAAATTTCAGCCGCTAAAGTTTTTAATTTATCTAAATCAGCGTTCTCTAATTTACCTTTGCGGAAATTTTCTAAAATATCTTTATGACGTGCATCGAGTGCCATGTACAGATTTTCTTCAAACTCGCGCACTCTATTTCTCGGCACATCGCGTAATAAATTTGTTGAACCACAATACATTGAAGCCACTTGTTTTTCAACAGTCACGGGCGAGTATTGCGGTTGTTTTAAAAGTTCAACGTTACGCGCACCTTTATCCAAAACTGCTTTTGTGGCGGCATCTAAATCGGAGCCGAATTTAGAAAACGCTTCCAACTCACGGTATTGTGCTTGATCGAGTTTCAAAGTACCCGATACTTTTTTCATGGATTTAATTTGCGCGTTACCACCCACACGACTTACGGATATACCTACGTTAATCGCCGGACGTACACCCGCATTGAACAAACCGGATTCCAAGAAAATTTGTCCGTCCGTAATAGAAATTACGTTTGTCGGAATGTATGCAGAAACGTCACCCGCTTGTGTTTCGATAATCGGTAGAGCCGTTAATGAACCGCCACCTTTTATGATGCCCGCTTTTTTCAAAGATTCCGGTAAATCATTCATCGTATTAGCGATGGCATCGTTGGCAATAATTTTTGCTGCACGTTCTAACAAACGCGAGTGCAAGTAAAATACATCACCCGGATACGCTTCACGTCCCGGAGGACGGCGAAGTAATAACGAAACCTCGCGATAAGCAACGGCTTGTTTCGACAAATCATCATAAATAATTAATGCCGGACGACCTGTATCGCGAAAAAATTCGCCGATAGCTGCACCGGCAAACGGCGCGTAAAACTGCATCGGTGCCGGTTCGGAAGCGGAAGCAGAAACAATCACCGTATAAGGCATTGCACCGTATTCTTCAAGCACACGCGCCACTTGTGCTACTGTTGATGCTTTTTGTCCGCAAGCTACATATATACAATATACGGTTTCACCGCGTTCGTAAAATTCTTTTTGATTAATAATCGTGTCAATCGCAATTGCCGTTTTACCGGTTTGACGATCGCCGATAATTAATTCACGTTGACCGCGACCAATCGGAATCATTGCATCAATGGCTTTTACGCCGGTTTGCAACGGTTCGTTTACCGGTTGACGAAAAATAACACCCGGTGCTTTACGCTCCAAAGGCATTTCATATTTTACGCCAGTTACAGGACCTTTACCGTCAATCGGTTGACCGAGTGTGTTCACAACACGACCAACTAAGCCTTCACCTACTTGAAGTGATGCGATACGACCTGTGCGTTTTACTTTTGAACCTTCGCGAATACCATCACCGGCACCAAGTAGTACGACACCAACGTTGTCTTCTTCCAAGTTCAAAGCAATTGCTTGTGTGCCGTTGTTAAACTCCACGAGTTCACCGGCTTGAACACTGTTCAAACCATAAACGCGTGCAATACCGTCACCGACTTGCAATACTGTGCCTACTTGTTCTAATTCGGCGGCAGTTGAAAAACCGCTTAATTGTTCTTTGAGTATCGCGGAAATTTCTTCCGGTCTTACGTCCACCATTTTATTAGTATTTTATATTAGTTAGTTAGTTGGTTAATCGTTTAGTCGGTTAGTCAAAAAAAACGACTAACCGACTAACCAACTAAACCATTTTACTTTCATAAACATTGCCCTCGAATCCTTTTTTCAAATCTTCGAGTTTACGAGCAACTGATGTATCGTACAATTTATCACCGAACTCGACGATATAGCCGCCGATGAGTGCCGTATTGATAACAGTTTCTACCTCCACCTCTTTTGCATAAGGTACATCGGCAATAATTTTATTTTTTATTGCCGCCAAAGTATCAGCAGTAAGGGCAGCAGCAGTTGTTACTTTTATGCTGATCACGCCTTGTTCTTTTTTATAATCGTTGATGAAAGCCGTTGCCATTTCAGGTAAAACTGCTTCACGACCTTTCGTAATGCACAAATTGATAAAACCGAGTGTGATGTCATCTACTTTACCGCCGAAAATTTTATCTACTATCGCTTTTTTCTTATCGGCAGTAACAATCGGACTTTGCAGCATTAAATAAAAATCGCGGTTTTGAGCAACTTGCTCAAAACTTTTTATATCTTCCAACACCGGTGCGACTTTACCGCGTTCTTGCGCTAAATCCATTAGTGCTTTGGCGTATCGTTGAGAAATTCTGAGTTCAGACATGGAAAAAGTTATTAGTTATTGGTTATCGGTTATCGGTTATTGGTTAAAAGTCAAGGTTATAACTAATAACCAATAACCGATAAC
>JAYTNA010000385.1:0-5739 GCA_043748865.1 Saprospiraceae bacterium | reverse complement strand
AATTCAGTCGATTCTACATTTTTAAATCGCATAGGTAATCAAAATTTCAAAGAACAAAAATACACTGTAAACTCATAAGTTAACGCTCGAATCTAAAGCAAAAACAGTTCGAGAATAGTCTAATTGGCTTTTACTTATTATCAAATAAGTTTTGTCACTTACTTAAATGCGAATAACTAAAATTAAAAAGATTAAGACGCGATGAACAATCGCGTCTTATTTTTTTTATAACTTTGTGAAGCTTTTTTTTGAATGAAAGTGATACTTCAACTTTCTAAAAAAATTCATCATTCATTGTTCATCATAAAAATAATTATGCTTAGAATAGACCCGAAAACAACAGCACCCTTAGATACTTATCAATACCTCACCGGAGCGATTGCACCGCGACCGATTGCTTTCGTCAGTACGATGGATGAAACCGGTGTGAGCAATTTAGCACCATTTAGTTTTTTCAACGCTATTAGTCCGAACCCGTTGACGATTGCTTTTTCAATTGCGCGACGGGTGCGGATGAATGAAGAAAAGGATACGTTTTACAACCTCGAAGCGACAAAACAATGCGTCGTCAACGTGGTATCGCACGAAATTGTTGGACAAATGGCAGTAACGGCGTTAAATTTTCCGCGCGGTGCAAGCGAATTTGAAAAATCAGGCTTAACACCACTTGCATCAGAATTGGTAAAACCTTATCGCGTAGCGGAATCACCGGTGCAAATGGAGTGTGTCGTCGAAAAAATAATTCCGTTGAGTGACGATAATGGTATAGTAACATCGCAACATATTATTTGTCGCGTCTTACTGATGCACATCAACGAAAATATTATAAATCCGCTCAATCATCGAATTGACCCATACAAAATAGATTTAGTTGGCAGACTCGGACGTTTTTGGTACACACGAGCATCGGGCGACTCGCTTTTTGAAATTGACAGACCGGAGCGCGCCGTCGCTGTCGGTTATGATAGTTTGCCGGAACACATCAGAAAAAGCGCGGTTTTAACCGGCAATGAAATTGCGCATTTTGCCGCACTCGAACATGCGCCGACACTCGAACAAGTTACCGAAATAAAAAACGATGTGCGGTTGCAAAAAGCATTAGCCGGTGATAATAAACGCTACAACTTACATCTACTCATACGCGAAGCACTTAAAGCAGGTGAAAAATCTTTTGCCGAGCGCGTAGCATGGTGGGAAATTAATTGATGGTGATAGTTGACGGTTGATAACAAATAACCATCAACCATTAACTATTATAATCGCCGAGTAAAAGTTCAAAAAAGATATTTTGGATTTTATATTTTATATTTTGGATTTTTTTCAAGGATTCATTCTTTATAAATCTAAAATCCAAAATCTAAAATCCAAAATCTAAAATCGTAATATGGATACTATTGTTGCGCTTGCAACACCTTCCGGAGCCGGAGCAATCGGCGTGATTCGCCTGTCCGGTGCCAATGCGTTAAAAATATCCGATAAATTTTTTCATGGAAAGAAATTATCGGAACAAAAATCGCACACCGTTCATTTCGGCACTGTTCGAGATGCACACGGACGTATTATTGATGAAGTTTTGTGTACTGTTTTTGTCGCGCCACATTCTTATACTAAAGAAAACGTTGTAGAAATAAGTTGTCATGGTTCGGCATATATTCAACAAGAAATTATTGCGTTGGCTTTACAAAACGGTGCGCGTCCGGCTGAACGGGGCGAATTTACACTGCGCGCTTTTTTGAACGGACAAATGGATTTATCGCAAGCCGAAGCGGTTGCCGATTTAATTGCTTCAACGAATGCCACTAATCACGATTTGGCGATGCGACAAATGCGGGGCGGTTTTACGCAACAAATAAAAAAACTCCGCGATCAACTCCTGCATTTTTCGGCGATGATTGAATTAGAACTCGATTTCGGCGAAGAAGATGTGACTTTTGCGAACAGAGACGATTTAAAACATTTGTTACTGACGATTCAAAAAGTAGTGCAAAATTTATTGCAATCCTTCGCGCTTGGCAATGTGATAAAAAACGGTATTACCACCGTTATCGCCGGACGACCAAATGCCGGGAAATCTACACTCCTTAATGCACTACTCAACGAAGAACGTGCGATTGTTTCCGAAATTCCCGGCACCACACGCGATACAATTGAAGAAATTCTGAACATCAACGGTGTTGCTTTTCGATTGATTGACACCGCCGGCATTAGAGAAGCAACCGATGTGATTGAAACGATTGGCGTAAAACGCACTTTTGAAAAAATTAGAAATGCCGCACTCGTTTTGTATATTGCTGATGCCGCCGAACTTTCACTTAATGATATTGAAATCGATTTAAAAAATTTAGAAACACATCAATCCGGTTTGAAAACAATCGTGGTGTTTAATCAGATGGATAAAATTGCACCGACGCATAAAAATTTTTATATCATCTTAGCGAAAATTAAATTGGAAAACTATGAAACACTTCTATTCATTTCCGCAAAAAATGCAACAGATGTTCAACTTTTAAAAAATACGCTTTACGAAAAAACCATTGGCAATCAACTTAATAACGACGAAGTTATCGTCACAAACCTCCGTCACGCGCACGCACTTCAACAAGCAGATAAAAATTTATCCGACGCGCTCACCGGCTTACAAATCGGTAAAACGAGTGATTTAATCGCACTTGATATTCGTCACACGTTGCACAATTTGGCGAGTATCACCGGAGAAATATCAAATGACGATGTATTGGGGCATATTTTTTCGAGTTTTTGTATTGGGAAATAAAACATCGGTTCAAAAAATTAAAAAAATACCTAAAAATTGCAAAAGTCATTGTTAAAGCATATCTTTATGCCAACGGTTTAATTTTTTATTTAAAATACCATAATAATGAAAACACTTTCCCTTGGTTGTTTAAACTTCTATGCTTAGAAAACGCTTTATCTTTTCTTAATCTACACTACACAACAATTTTTATTTAGAATTTTTTTTTCACGCAGGAGTATGTATGAAAGCTATTATATTAGTTTTTTCAAGACTTTATATGTAACCCGGCAACGCAATAGTTATTTCGAAATCCAATTTTTCAACTTTTTTAAAAACCACTGTAAATGAAAGCCACTATTTTAGTATTCCTTTTGGCAATATTGTTCTGCCAACCTAATGGAGCCGTTGCTCAAAGCGATACCATTTCATACAATGTTTATGACTACATAAAAGTAGCTCCCGGTATGCAAGCAGATTATATCAAGTTAGAGAAAGCGTGGAAAAAAATCCATATTGCTAAAAAGAAAGCCGGTAAATTAGATGATTGGTCAATGTCAAACGTTGTGTCACCGGCAGGCACTAATTGCGAATATAATTACGTGACACGCAATTCATATCTTGGCAGTGCGCAACTTGCCAATCATTACGAAGGTTCGTTTTTTCCGGACAATTGGCAAGCCCTGTTAACGCCGGAAGAACTAACTTTGGTCAATCGGACGAATGAAATCAGAAGCTTGATCAAAGAAGAAGTGTGGACAAGTGTTGACAAAGTGGTGAATGCCAATTCAAAAAAAGCAAACATTGCTGTGTGGAATTATTTTAGTTCGCCCGCAGGTAAAACCCGTGCTGATCATTTTAAAATGGAACGGGATATTTGGGAGCCTGTACACACCGCAAGGGTAAATGACGGCAGCATGATGGGTTGGCGTATGTTCCAAATGGAAATGCCTTTTGGCGCATCAATGCTTTATAATATCAGTACTGTTGATCTATTTACGGACATGAAGCAATACCTGGCACCTTTCTTCGATGATTATTTTAAAAAAATACATCCTACTAAAGATGTCAATGAATTGATAAAACAAACTCAAGAAGCTGCGACGCTTATTAAAGGCGAAGTACGTATGATAATTGATCGTCTGGATTGAGGTTTTCGCGTTTTGGGTTCGAGTCCTTGAATCAGTCAAAACTCGAACCCTTCAACGCATTTTTTTTGAGACTACACAAATCTTTCAAACTAATTAAAACAACTATAAAATGAACGAGTATGATTAAAAAAACTTAAAAATTCGTATTTTAATCTTTGTATTCGCTGTAGTTGAGTACACCGGAATTTTTTATACCATTATGAAAATATGAAGTATCGCTTGTGTAATTACAAAGTGTGAATCATGTAATTTGTTTCTAAAATTATGTAAGCCTCTGATTTAAAATGCAGATACCTTTGCATGGCATTATTAGAATTTTAAACAAAAATTTTATGAGACTACTCACGCTATTTTTCATCTTGTTTATCGGCACAAATATTTTTTCGCAATCCAATGATTGCGGCGAGTGGCAATTAAAAACCGATGAGTCTAATTACAAAGTTTATTCACGCGCTTGTAAAAATTCGGCGATTAAAGAGTTTAAAGTTTTGGCATCATTTACCGGCGACTTTAAACGCATCTCCGCCTTATTTAATGATGTAGAAACGAATAAAAAACTCTCGGAATCTTGTGTAGAAGCGCGCCTTTTAGAAAAAATGGACGACAATACGCACACAGAATATGTTCGATATAAAACACCGATTGGTATTCGCGAACGCGATATTATTTCAAAAGTCGTCATCAATGCAACTGAATCAAGTTTTGCATTGACTTCAATTGCAGTGAGCGATACATCTGTGCCGAAAAAAAAAGGTGTTATTCGTTTGACAAATGCGCACACGTCTTTTTTATTTAAAAAAACTTCGGACGGAAATATAGAAATGGAATATATCGCATTTGCCGACCCGAGCGGATTTGATCCGCCGTTTCTCGTCAACTCTTTGACAAAAAAAGAAGCGCGTACACTCGTTGAAAAATTAAAAGTTTTGGTGCAGCCTTAAATTTTATTAATAAGGAATGAGAAAGAAATAAGTTCTGCCGATAGGATTAATTATTTTTTTGGTCAGAATTCTTATCTTTTAAGGAGAATATCGGTTAATATTTAACGCAAGAGACGAGCATTACAAACGTAAAAGAATAAGTCTAACGGCATAACTTATTTCTTTCTCATTCCTTATCATTACGCGTATGTTTTCGGTAAAATACCTGTTTCAAATTTTCGCAACCGCATACAGTTCTACATATTCACAAATTTTCAAAAAAAATGCCGGTATCATTCTTAAAGTCTATGTGCAAATAGATATATTTGCAAAAAAAATAATTTTTGACTTTGGAAGACACTTACCGACATAAAGGATTGCGCCGACAATTGATAGACGCACTGCGAGTCAAAGGCATTAATAACGAAAATGTTTTAGATGCCATGAATCTGTTGCCGCGTCATTTTTTTTTGGAATCGGCTTTCGAAGAATTGGCATATTCAGATAAAGCGTTTCCGATTGACAACGAACAAACGATTTCGCAACCCTACACCGTAGCATATATGACGCACTTATTAGACGTGCGCAAAAAACAAAAGATTTTAGAAATCGGCACCGGTTCCGGTTATCAAGCGGCTTTGTTGGGCATTTTGGGTGCGCGTGTTTACACCGTCGAGCGACAAGAAATTTTATTCAAAAAAGCTAAAGAACTTTTAAAAAAATTGGATTTATATTCAGTCAAATGTTTTTTTGGTGACGGCAGCATTGGCTTACCGAATTTTGAACCCTATGACCGCATCATCGTCACTGCCGGTATTGATACCATTATTCCCAACGAGTTGAAACAACAATTAGCCATCGGCGGTATCATGGTGAGTCCGGTCGGCAATGGATCGGTGCAAAAAATGTACAAAAT
>JAYTNA010000384.1:0-7137 GCA_043748865.1 Saprospiraceae bacterium | reverse complement strand
TGAGAAGCTGACAGGTGATAGCTCAAAGTTGATAGCTGACAAAACTGAAAAAAACTTTCGCTTTTCCATCAGTGCCGTGAATATTGTTGACGGTAAATTTAAACTCAATAAATGGCAAAACTCTTTAAAACGACACACGGTTGCGCACGCGATGGACTTTGACCACTTGAATGTTGTTGATGCCAATATTTTTTTGCACAATTGGATTTATTTTAACGACGAATGGACCGGCGTTATTGACGGCGTTCATGCAGTTGAAGCGAACGGATTTGAACTGAAAAAATTAATTTCCGATAATGTTCACGTGACTTCCACGATGACTGAATTTGCGGGTGTGCGCATTGAAACCAATAATAGTATTTTGGGCGATACATTTCGTATGATTTATCGCGATCCGTCGGCGTTTAAAGATTTTGACAATTTAGTAACGATGCAAGCCACGATTAAATCGCCGAAAGTAACGCTCGACGATATTATGGCTTTCGCGCCGGATTTAGAAAATAATTCATTTTTTAAAAAAAACAGAAAAGAAATTGCTGTATTTAATGTCAATTTAGTCGGCACGATCAACTCTTTAAAACTTTTACCTTTTTCCGTGAAAATCGGTAAAGGTTTCTCCGCTACGGGCAAATTCAGTTCACGCGATTTGAAAAATCACGATGAAACTTTTATCAGTTTGGCATTGTCCGATTTGAAAACTTCGATGACATCGCTGCGTGAACTCATTCCGGATTTTGTTTCCGGCAATAATTTTAATAAATTAGGCAACCTTTCGTTTAACGGTAACTTTGAAGGGTTCTTTAAAAATTTTAGTGCAAGCGGGAATTTGATTACCGATTTAGGTGCTGCGGCGATGGATATGGATTTAAAACCTTACGACAACGGTAAAATGACAACTTACAAAGGTAATTTAGCTTTACTTGATTTCGATCTGGGGAAATTTTCGGATAATAAAGATTTAGGAAAAGTATCTCTCAAAACAACTATTACAAACGGTAGCGGTTCTAAAAAAGAAAATGTAAAATTAGATTTTGTTAATACCGTCAATGATTTTTCTTTTAAAAACTATGTGTATAAAAATTTGGGGTTAAGCGGACATTATGAAAACAAAAAATTTGTAGGGAAAATTGAAAGTAAAGATGAAAACGCCGATTTTAAATTTGATGGAACAGTAGATATTGCTGCGGCACGTCCGGTTTTTAAGTTTTCATCTACTGTTACTCGAATGGATTTAAAAACTTTGGGATTTTTACCCGATGATATTGTTGTCGGCGGAGATTTTAAAATTGATTTAACCGGTAATAAACTTTCCAATATCGTTGGATATATAAAAACGGACAGTATCCGAATCTTAAAAAATAAAACTGAAAAATATAAAATTGACTCTTTGGATATTAGTATGGCGGATGTAAGTCCTTCGAGCGGACAGTCGGTTAGTCAATTAATCCAAAACCAACCGATTGTTAATAACCGACTTTTTTCGATCAATTCCGGTTTTCTTACGGCGCGCATTGAAGGACAATTCAATTTAGAAAATATCCTTGAAGATTTTAAAACAAATTTTTATCGTTTCCATCCGGGTATTGCTACCGATTTGAAATTAATACCTAAAGACAATGGACGGTGGGTAATAGACACCGGAAGCACATCGCGTACTAACTCTTCGGTGTCTTTAGTACAAAGTTCATCATCCAACGCGTTCAACACCGAATTTTTTAATTTAGATATTCATGTGCTTGACACAAGAAATTTGACTTCTCTATTCGATAAAAAACTTGGAGCCATAAAAAAATTGGATATTACCGGTCGGGTTGATAATAGTAGAGATATAATTGATTGGAGTGTCAGCACACCCGAAAAAATTACTTACGACAACATTCTAATTGAAAATTTTGCTTTTACAGGTAACGGAAAAGGTACTTTTTTGAATTGGGATGTTCATGCGGGAGAAGTAAAAATTGGTACTGACCAAAGTTTTAAAGGCATTACTTTTCAAAATAATTTAAAAGGCGATACCGTTCAATTAGGTTTAACTTCTCAAAAATTCTCCGAAAGTTTACACCTCGATCAATTAGAGTTGAATGCGGTATTGATGAAACGCGCCAATTCTTATCAATTGAATTTTTTAGGAAATCAACAGTCCAAATTGAATTTATTAGGAGATACTTGGGCAATTGACAAATCGAATTTAATTGAATTTTTTAAAGACAGTGTGAATATACAAAACTTCTTGCTGCAAAATAATCAAAGAAGTATTGCCTTTGAGAGTTTCGGACGCAAAGGTTTGAAAGTTAACCTCGATAATTTTAATCTCTCTTTTGCCAATAAATTTTTGCAAGACCCGCGTTTTCCGCTCAGCGGAGAATTTGATGTGCGCGCTCAAATAGAAGACTTAATTAACGTCAAGAATTTTTCAGCTTCTGCAACAGTTGATACTTTGACTGTTAAAAATGAAAATCGCGGCACACTAAAATTAAATGTAAGTGGTAAAGATATTACATCGCCAATAGCTGTCAATCTTCAGTTATCGGATTTAAGCCGGCAACCTTCTGATGTTAATCGCGAGTTATCGGAAGTCAGTCGTCAAATTTCTGCAATCAGTAAGCAACTGTCCGTAATCAGTCGTAAACCCGGAACTAATATCGAAAAACTTGACAGCACAAAACTCACAATTCAAAACTTAAAAACGCCGATTGATAGTGTGAAATTGATAGAAAATAAATCGGATAGTTTAAAATTAATCGCTACTAACTTAAAACGGAAATCGGACAGCTTGTCAGTGAAAGCAGATAGTTCAAAGTTAACGATTGCCGGTTATTTTTATCCGACAGCCCGTGATACTTTTGCCGCACAATCACTCGATATGCGTTTTGATGTGAGTAAATTTCCGTTCGATAATTTACATTATTTAATTGATACGGGCGCGTCTGAATTTAGAGGTTATATGGACGGTTATTTGCGCATTGACGGACCGCTCAAAAAATTAAATTCCAACGGCGAACTGCATCTCAAAGATGGTCACGTCGTGATTGATTATTTGAAAATTCCTATCAATATAAAAGACAGTAAAATTCGTATCACTAACGATAAGATTGACGTTTCCGGCGATACGATTTATGACAGAGACGGTAATAAAGGCTTGGTTTTCGGCGGACTAAAACACAATCATTTACAGGATATGGGTCCCAATTTAGTTATTCAATCCAAAAAATTTGTTTTTTTAAATACGCAACGCAGCGATAATCCGCTCTTTTACGGCGTAGCACAAGGCGAAGGTGATGTCAGTATCACAGGAAGTTTTCAAAAAACGGATATTCGTGTGCGAGCGAGTGCGGATGAGGGTACAAGTATCGTTTTCCCTTTCGGTACTGAACAAACGGTGAAAGAAAGTGGTTTCATTGTCTTTAAAAACACAAATAAGATTGTAGTTGACACTTTTTTAAAATCTAAAAATTCAAGTGATATACAAGGTATGTCGTTCGATATGGAATTAAATATTAAAGAACCGGCTGTTGCTACAATGGTATTAGATGAAAATGCCGGCGATAATATTAGAAGCCACGGGACCGGCGATGTGCATTTCAATCTCAGTCGCACCGGCAGCGTGACAATGGACGGCGAATATCGGATTGAACAAGGTGATTATGTATTTAAATTGGCTAAAATTGTCACTAAAAATTTTGCTATCAAACAAGGTGGTACAATTCGCTGGAATGGTTCTCCGTTAGATGCCGCGATTGATATTGACGCACAATACAAAGATTTAAAAGCCACGCCCTACAATTTTTTAGCCGAGTATGTAGATAAAGATGATAACGCCAAGAGTGAAAGTCAGAAACTGACAACGGTTGAATTATCTTTGAAATTATCCGGTCCTTTAGGAAAACCGGATATAAACTTCGATTTAAATTTTCCGCAACTCAGTAATACGCTGAAAAGTTATGCCGACAGTAAATTGCGCCTTTTGCGTCAAGATCAAAATGAACTCAACAAACAAGTTTTCGGATTAATTGCTGTGGGCGGTTTTTTACCGACAGATGTACAAAACTGGAGCGGCACTCAATTGCGTTCCGGTACGCTCAATACACTTTCAGAATCGGTTTCTACTTTTGTTTCCGGTCTATTGAATAATTTTTTGAAAGATTTTATCACCGGTTTAGATGTTGAAGTCGGTTACAGTTATTACGAGTTTGATAAAGTAGATGCAAACGGCAGAACAGGAGCAGGTTCGCAATTTCGTTTACGCAGTACCTATTCTTTAAACGACCACATCACTGTTTCCGGTGGTGTCGGACTCGAAAACGGTAATTATGCAAACAGTACAGGGAGTGATAATTCTTTTTTGAACTACGATGTTATAGTTGATTATGCCATTAATAAAGACCGTCGTATGAAAGTGCGTATTTCCTATACCCGCGATCAAGTTTTTGAAGGCAAGCGCGATAAACCGGCTGTCGGTTTGCGTTATCGTCGCGAATTTGATTCTTTTGAAGAATTATTTAATAGTTTGAAAAAGAGAGCGAAATTAAATAATAAAAATCTGCCTGCCGAAAATAAAAAAAATACGGACAAGAAAAATATTTTACCAACGTTTTAAATTAATTATGAATTTTTTTTGAATTTTTTTGAATTTTTTTCGTAATTCGTAATTTTTAATTGTCAACCAAATGGACTTCGGTAAACTGCACAACATCACTAACGTCAATTTTTCGATGCAAAATGAACCCATCGAAAACGAAAACGTATTGAAACAAACCCGGGATACAAAAACGCCGTTGCTTGTTTACATTGGTTGTACAGGTTGGTATATGAAGGAATGGAATGGCACAGTTTATCCGACGAAAGCAAAAGTGGCGGATTATGTGCATTATTACGGACAACAATTTAATACGATCGAATTAAATACCACACACTATCATATTCCGACACTTAAAGAAGTAACAAAATGGCGCGACGAAACACCCGAAGATTTTCGTTTCGCACCGAAAATGCTGCAAGAAGTGAGCCATTCAAAAGATTTGGGTTATGGTACTGGACTCACAGCGAATTTTATCGAAAAAATTTTACACTTAGAAAATCGGCTCGGTATTACTTTTTTGCAATTGCCGCCGACATTCGGGTATAATCAACTAAAAATTTTAGAAGTTTATTTGCGCAAAGTGGCACCTCTTTTACCTCTCGCTATTGAAGTGCGTAATGAAGAATTATTTGCTGAAAAAATTTATTTCAATACTTTTTGTCAACTTTTAGAGAATTATAAAGTTACTACTGTTATCACAGATGTGTCCGGCAGACGAGATGTTCTACACCTGCGCTTGACGACACCGCACGTCATGATTCGTTTTGTAGGAAACAACTTACACCCCACTGATTTTACACGTGTTGATGTTTGGGTTGAAAAAATAAAATATTGGCACGAAAACGGTTTGCAAAGTGTTTATTTTTTTTCGCACCAACCGGATAATATACAATCACCAATTATGGCGCGGTATTTTTTCGATAAATTGTCTGCTGCAACAAATATAAGTGCGCGTTGCTATCAACCTATCATTGAAAAAATGGATGGGCAAATGAAATTGTTTTAGTTGGTTGGTTAGTTTATTAGTTAGTTGGTTAGTTTAAAAATCGTCAACGAACCAACAAACTAACCAACTAACAAACCAACCAACAAACAAACTAACTAACTAATAATGAACAATCTTACAAAACTAATTATTTCCATCGTTTTGCCGTTGCTAATTGGCGGTATCGGCGGTTATTTTTCAGCAGAAGCCATTCCGACATGGTATCGGACTTTACATCAACCGTCATTCAATCCGCCGAATTGGGTTTTTGCACCGGTTTGGACCACGCTTTATATTTTGATGGGTATTTCGTTGTACCTGATGTGGAAAATGCCGGAGTCGCACGAAAGAAATATCGCAATTATCGCTTTTTCAATCCACTTAGTATTTAATCTCGCTTGGAGTTTTTGTTTTTTTTATTTAAAAAATATCGGATTGGCACTTGCTGTTATTGTTGCGCTTTGGTTGAGTATAGTCGTGTTTTTGTTTTTATTTTCTAAATTAAAACCGTTGGCTGCCTACATCAACATTCCATATTTATGTTGGGTGAGTTTTGCAACGGTACTTAATTTTGCTTATTATAAATTGAACTAGAATAGCTGATGGACCATGGACACCAGACTTACTAATGGTGGAGATTGTTTTTTATATTGTGTCCGTTGTCTCGGTATTATTTGCTTTGCAGAATATCTTCAACCTTAACGGCTACTTTATGTTCCGAATGTTTGAAATTTTTATTCGGATTCACCATTTTAAATAAACCTTTAAATTGTCGGAAAGCGAATTGTGGTAGAGATGTAAGCGATTGAAAAACGGATTTCGGTGCATCGGATAAATACAAACTCCAAAAAATAGTACCGATAAAAATTATGTCTGCCAAAGCGACGGCGACAGAAATAATCGGATGAATAAATAAACCGATAAAAAAGACAAATGCCGATAAACCCACTAAAATAAATAAAGGCGGCGACACCGTAATTAAACCGAACAAAAATTTATTCCAATTGAGCGTGAACAAGCCTTTTAAAGTAAAGCCGCTTGAGTTCGGAAAATTTTGAAAATAGGAATACAACCAACGACTCCGTTGCGTTTCAACGGCATCGGCTGATGTGACTTTTTCGTCGTAACAAATAGCATCTTTCGCATAAATGATACGCTTGCCGGTACGCATGATATGATTTTGAAGAATTTTATCTTCTTGCATCATTTTTTTCCAAAGATGTTGTCCTTGCTGAATATCTTCTCCATACAAATAAGATTGGTACAATGCTGTCTTAACTGCCATACCGCTGCCGGAAATAATAGACGAACTGCCAATGCGCGGTGGTAAAAAACGTTCGATATAGTTTTTGTAATACTCTCCGAGTGCATCGGCTGCCGCTATTTTATTATCGGTATTTTTTGCGGTGCGCTGTCCTTGAACAGCTTCAAAACCGACGGACGCATAATAATTAATAATTTCTAAAAATTTCGAGTGCGCCAAATTATCTGCATCCCAAATAACGATATAGTCGTGAAGTTCTACAAATCTTTCAGTCGCGTAAATAATAGATTTTACTTTTAGGTTTAGTGC
>JAYTNA010000383.1:0-3027 GCA_043748865.1 Saprospiraceae bacterium | reverse complement strand
TAACCGACCAACCGACTAAAAATGGTACAATAATCTCCGTATTATCACTTGCATATTTTTCGCGTAAATACGGAATCGCAAATGTAAGCATTGCATCTTCGTCTTCGTCCATATTTTTTGTGAGTTCGAGTGTGTAAGTGTGAATAATTGCACCGTTCGATACTTTCAAATAATTGACATACGCCATTTTTTCATCGGTAGCAATAGAGAAAACATCTACATCTGAAATAGTCGTACTCACAATAGTTGATTTGCTTTGATAATCTTCAAACACGGTGAGTTTATCTTTTAAGTTCTGTGCAGTTTCGAACTCTAAATTTTCGGCACATCTTGCCATTTCTTTTTTCAAATGTGTTTTCACAGAACCGAAATGCCCTTTAAGAATATTTTTTATTTGAAAAATTTTTTCATTGTACGCCTTTTCTGATTCAAAACCCTCGCACGGACCCGTGCAATTTTTGATGTGATATTCTAAACACACTCTAAATTTTCCTTTCGCAATATTTTCCGGCGAAAGCGGAAGCGTACAAGTGCGCAACGGAAAAAGAGTTCTAATTAAATCCATCAACACCGCAACCCGACTTCCGGAAGTATAAGGACCAAAATACTGCGAGCCGTCACGTTCCAGGCGCCGCGTGATAAAAACGCGCGGAAATCTTTCAGCTTTAATGCAAATATACGGATAAGTTTTGCCATCTTTCAGCATCACGTTGTATCGCGGCTGGTGTTGTTTGATGAGTTGGCACTCGAGTAGTAAAGCATCTTGCTCACTTTCCACGATGGTGTATTCAATATGCTTGGCTTGTTTCACCATTGATTTCGTTTTCACCAAACGATCTCTGCGCTCACCAAAATACGATGTCAAACGATTGCGCAAACTTTTTGCTTTGCCGACATACAAAACAATACCGTTCGGGTCAACAAAGCGATACACACCCGGTTGCAACGGAATAGTCGGCGACATTTCTTGAAAATCGGGTGTGGTCATAAAGGATTGACGATTTTGGATTTTGGATTTTAGATTTTTCGTATGATGATACAAATTATTATCTATCTTTTCCTTCAAAACGCGATAAATAATCATTAATTTTTTTCATCTCATCTTTTAGTTCCTGTAATTTAAAATAATTATCAGGTTTTGATTGTAAATAACTGTAGTATCCGTTCAATCCAACATCATAAGTATCTCGATTAATATCAAATTGCTTCCAACCTGTTTCTTTCAAACAAATCATTTCAATTGCATTGGGATATTCTTTATGTGCATTTTGTACCCAATAAGCGGTCGGGCTCACTTTAAAACGCTCTAAAGCAACTTTCATTACCACTAAAAAAGCGTATTCTTTAACTACTTCAAAATCTTTTGTGCCTTTTTTTATTTTTAATAGACACGAGTTGAGTTGTTTTTCCGGTACAGGGATGAGTGCTACACTGGTGTATGATGTATCCACTCCCGTAACTTCTACTAAATAAACAGGTTGACACTCCGTCGCGTATTTTTTGAACTCTTCAATACACTGATTATTATTAATTTTTTCAGTATTAAAACACAAGTACAATAAAAAAATGATTGAGAAATTTTTCATTTTATAAATTTAGTCCAAAAATATAAATCGGATACAACTAATCAAAGTTGCATCCGGTTTATATCACTTGGATTTTTTTAAAAATTCATCATTCATCGTTCATCATTCATCATTTTTTAAAATGCGCCGTAATTTTTTCCGCCAATTCTTTTCCGATATTTTTTTGCGCTTCATTCGTTGAGGCACCGATGTGCGGCGATACACTGATACGCGCATGATTTAATAATGCCGGAAGCGGTGTCGGTTCGTTCATAAACGCATCAAGACCTGCACCGCCTATTTGTCCGGAGTTGAGTGCATCCAATAAAGCAGCCTCGTCAATGACTCCGCCGCGAGCGCAATTAATAATTATTGCACCTTGTTTCATTTTCGCCAATTCTTCCGCACCAATCAACGGTTTTTTCAATGCCGGTGTATGAACGGAAATAAAATCCGAATGGGTTAGAATATCATCGAAAGAAGAAGCATGAAGTTTTACGGAAAGTTTTACCTCATGCGTCGTGTATACATCCATTTCCAATTGCGCTTCCGGTAAAATCGGATCGCTGTACACCACTTTCATGCCGATACCCATCGCCAATTTTGCGAGTTCTTGTCCGATGCGACCGAAACCAATAATGCCGATTGTTTTTCCTTTCAGTTCGATACCTGTCGCGTAGTTATTTTTCAATTTTTTAAAATCGCCGGTTGCCATATCGCGATTGGCATTGTGTACAAAACGCGACAACGATAAAATATGCGCTAAAGCCAATTCCGCCACCGAACGCGAAGAGGCTGCGGGTGTTGTGATGACATTAATGCCTTTCGATTTCGCGTAATCCACATCAATATTATCAACGCCGACACCGCCGCGTGCAATAACTTTTAAGTTGGGGCAAGCGTCAATGAGTTCCTTACGCACTTGTGTAGCAGAGCGCACCGTAATGACTTCATATTTCGGAAGTTCTTTAATGAGGTCAGCTTGTGCTACTTTTACCGTTTCTACATGAAAACCTGCCGTTTCGAGCATTGATTTTGCTTCGGCTTCGATGCCGTCGTTTGCGAGAATTTTTATCATACCTTATTTATTTATCTTGTTTTATTTTTCAGTTTTTATTTTAAGCCGCGCAAAGATAAGTCGGCAGAAGTTGAAAGTTGAAAGTTGAAAGTTGAAAGTGAAATTATTTTCAACTTTCAACTCGTTACAAATCTTCTTTCTTCACAAATTTTTGTTAATTTTGCACCTCTTTTCAAACTTATTATTCATAAGTGAGTAAGAATAATAGAAGAGATTGACGACAGAAGATTTACGATGACTAAAACTCATACAGGCTAAATCGAAAATCGAAAATCGAAAATCGAAAATCGAAAAAATGTACAAAGAATTTAAGCACCTCAATCTGCCGGAAATTGATAAAGAAATTTTAAAATTCTGGGATGATGAAAAAATATTTGAAAAATC
>JAYTNA010000382.1:0-3532 GCA_043748865.1 Saprospiraceae bacterium | reverse complement strand
CTAATGTCTCGCGTAATTATTTCAAAATTTCCGAATACTATTGTCGCTTCTCAAAGTGAGTCTATGTTATTTTTGTTCATCAACGACATAAAAGTAGATATGGTCGTGCTGCCATACAAGTATATCGAACCTGTTGAAAACTATGAAGGTATGCGTTTGGTATCTTTGCCGGATATAATTGCCATGAAATTAAGTGCAATTGCACGTCGGGGCGTAAAAAAAGATTTTTGGGATATTGCCGAACTGTTGGACATGTATAGTCTTGCAGAAATGATTGAGTTTTATAAAACCAAATACAGTGCGAATGATATTTTTCATTTACTTCGTGCGCTCGTTTATTTTACCGATGCCGAAAAACAAAAAGACCCTGACCCTTTAAAAAAAATGACTTGGAAACAGGTAAAAATAAAAATGCAACGGACTACAAAAAATTATTTGATGCGAAAAAATGTTTAAAATAGAACAACGGGAATACTTTCGACCCAATGAATTATATCACAAATTTTTTATGCCTTTCCAAAAAATCCTATCTTTGTGAAAAACTATCGGCGCAACAGTGCAAAATAAAAAATATCTCTTCAAAAACCCTCAATGCTAAAAATCGCACTCATCGGTGCCGGGCATCTCGGCAAAATTCATTTGCGTTGCATTCAATCGGTGCCAACGTTAGAGTTGGTTGGTTTTTTTGATATGGATAAAATAAACGCCGATAAAATTGTCCGGGAATTTTCTACAATTTCATTCGATAATCTTGATGAATTGATAGATGCAGTTGATATTGTTGATATCGTTACGCCAACAATTTATCATTATAAAGTGGCAGAGGCGACGATAAAAAAAGGTAAACACGTTTTTATAGAAAAGCCACTCACGCACACGATTCAAGAAGCAAAAAAACTTATCGCACTTGCCGAAAAACACAACGTAAAAGTTCAAGTCGGACACGTTGAGCGTTTTAATCCGGCTTTTCTCGCCATAAAAAATATAGCGTTGCAACCGATGTTCATCGAAGCGCACCGTTTGGCATCGTTCAATCCGAGAGGAACGGATGTGTCGGTGATTTTAGATTTAATGATTCATGACATAGATTTAATTCTGCACGTTGTGAAGTCGGATGTGAAAAAAATTCACGCTTCCGGTGTTTCTGTCGTGAGTGCCACACCGGATATAGCGAATGTACGTTTAGAATTTGAAAATGGTTGTGTGGCGAATTTAACCGCAAGTCGCATCAGTATGAAGCAAATGCGCAAGGTCAGGATGTTTCAGGAAGATGCGTACATCAGTCTCGATTTTTTAGAAAAATCCGCGCAACTCATTCGTTTGCACGACGAAAAAGTTTTAAAACAATTTACAGCAACCGAACGCGACGCTTTTATGCCTTTCGATTCTGCACGCGGTAAACGGTGGTTAGAAATAAAAAATCCGGATGTACCGGCTGTGAATGCTATCGCTTTAGAATTATCTTCTTTCGCCGAAGCGATTGAAAATAATACGCCGTCGCTTGTCAGTATTTACGACGGTTACGCGGCGTTAAATATCGCGCATAAAATCATAAAAAAAATTGGCGACAGTAAGTTTAGTTGATGGTTGATGGTTGATAATTTTTTTTTGAAATTCTTTTAAAAAAATTTTTGTCAATCCTTAAATCTTTTAATCTTGGTTTTTTCAGAATTTTTTTTCAGAATTTTTTTTTTCGATTTAATTTTTTTAAAAATTTAAAAAAAAATCCCAAAAAATAAATCGAACAACAGTTCACATGAAACGATTACTATTTTTTTTATTTTTAATTATCACCGCAACACATTGGCAATGTACCAAAGAAAATACACCACCTACTTATATTTCCATTTCCGGTTTTAATGTGTCGGTAACAGCAGGGCAGGGTAGTGCAACGAATAAAATCACCGACGCACACGTTTTTGTCAACGGCAACAGTCTGGGCGTTTATCCTTTGCCGACAATTTTTCCGATTGTGGACACCGGCAATATACAATTAGAAATTTTTGCCGGCATTCGGAACAACGGGATAAAATCGAATCCGATTATGTATCCGTTTTATTCAAAGTTGAGTTACACCATTCCGGCAAAAAGCGATAAAACGGTGACAATTAATCCGACGGTCAAATATAATGCTGATGCGCGATTTTGGTTAACAGATGATTTTGAAAAAACAAACAGTTTGACAGTTAGCTATGACCTCAACGACAGCATAAAATTCTCACCGATATCAAACGGTTTTGAAGGACGCAGCGCGCAAATAATACTTACCAAAGCGCAACCGACTTTTACAAAAGCGTCGAATGTAAAAGCACAAATACCCGCGAATGCGCAAAATACTTTTATTGAATTGAATTATAAGATTGATGCACCATTATCAGTCGGTATTTGGGGGACAAGTATTTCCGACCCGATAGGTGCAACGACTTATAAAATTACATTATTTCCGAACAAAGAATGGAATAAAACGTATATCAACGTCACCAATGAAATTAAAGACCTGGCGCGAACGGATTATCAAGTTGTTTTCAATAGCACTTTACCGGATTCGCTTTCGACCGCTACCATCTTAATTGATAATTTAAAATTAATTCAGAATTAATATAAGGAATGAGAAAGAAGTAAGTTCTACCGTTAGACTTATTATTTTATGTTCATAAAGTTTATCTTTTGCGTTAAATATTACCCGATATTCTCCTTAAAAGATAAACATTCCGGCAAAAAAATAATTAACCCTACCGGGAGAACTTATTTCTTCCTCATTCCTAAAATCGGATGAAAATGTGTTTATTAACGACAAAAATAAAACTTTCAAAAAAAATATCACGAAATTATCACAAGAAATGTAAAATTTTGGTGCCGGGTATTGACAAATGTTTAAAAAGTATTTAATATTGTACCACAATTACCGATTAGACAAATTCTTCGTCAATCTTCTCCCATGTACTCAACTTTATTACCGATTAATGGATAGTTAAAAATATATTTTAACGTCTCTAATCACTTTGTTACGACATTTAGTGTACACCCCTTTAAATTTGAAAATTTTGAAAGTAATTTTGAACAAGAACTTAACTTTAATTAACAGGATTATTATCGAAAAGTTTTTGTAAATATTTTATGGTTTTCACTTTTACACATCTATCAAACAAATTTTTACATGAGGGCAAATTGTACATCGTTAAAACTAAACTCTAACCCTACTAATGTTCACAAATTATTTAAATATGTTGAAGGAATAGTAAAGCAATACAGAATTACACCCGACGCGCAGGGCGACATATTAATCAGTTTGACTGAAGCCGTTAATAACGCAATCATTCACGGCAACAGAAAAGATGAAAATAAATTTGTAGAAGTGTCTTGTACCGTGCGCGCAGCACATTTGTCATTAAAAGTAAAAGATGAAGGAAAAGGTTTTGATTATACAAACTTACCTGACCCGACATCTAAAGAAAGAATTTGTGAGTGTGGCGGACGCGGCGTTTTTTTAATGCGCCAACTCAGCAAAAGTTGCAAATTTCACAACAAAGGC
>JAYTNA010000381.1:0-1724 GCA_043748865.1 Saprospiraceae bacterium | reverse complement strand
TAAATCCATTTTATGACTTCTTGGTTCGCTAAACCGTGCAATGGACCAGCCAAAGAATTCATTGCTGCCGCAAAAGATTGATATGGATCCGATAAAGTAGAACCCACCAAATGCGAAGTGTGTGCCGAAGCGTTTCCGCCTTCATGGTCGGCGTGAATGGTCATGTACAAGCGCATCAAGTTTTTAAAATCCGCATGCTCATAGCCCAACATGTGCGCAAAGTTTGCCGCCCAATCTAATCTGTCATTCGCCGGAATTGCGATACCGTCTTTGAATTTTTTTCTGTAAATATAAGCGGCTACAGTTGTGATGTTCGCAATTAAATTCATCACGTCTTCGTAAGTCGCATCCCAATAATCCGATTTCGGCATACCTTCTTCATAACGGTGCGCAAAAATACTATTGGTTTGCATCGCCATAATTCCGATATTGAACAGCGTCATGGCATGGGTTTCTGCCGGAAGTGAATCAATAGCCGCATAAACATAATCCGGTACATTGCGACGACTTTCCCAATCATTGGTGAGCCATAAAACTTCTTCAACTGTCGGGACTTCATTTGTGAGCATCAACCAAAATAAACCTTCAGGCAGCGGTTCTTTACCGCGACCGGTGGGTAATTTTTCTTGCAATTCCGGAATTGTGAATCCGCGAAAGCGTATACCTTCTTGTGCGTCGAGCAAAGAAGTTTCGTAAATCATACTTTTAATATCGCGCATACCGCCATAAGCCTGGCCTAATGTAACTTTATCAATCACCGTTTCGCCATGTTCTTTGAGCATTGTCTTTATTAATGCTGCTTGTGCGGTCGCTTTTTCTTTGAATTTCGCTTTGAGAGGATCCATAATTTGAAAGTAATGATGAATGATAAATGATGAATAAAAAAAATTCATTATTCATCATTTATCATTCATCATTTAAAGTATTTGCTAATTTCTGATTGATAACTGTGTCAGATAATTTTTGTTTTTGCCACGACGCTATCGTTGCATTAAGATTTCGCGCTTTTTCTGTCGTGTTTTTATCAAATAAAATACGCTGACGGTCATCAAGTACATCACGAATTTCACTGTCGGCTATATCAATAGTTGCTGCGTGTTTTTGAATAAACAATTTTACATCGCCGGCTTTTAACGCTTCAATATCTGCCAAATTTTTAAATTTAGCAATTTCAATTTGTTTTACGGCTAATGCTTGTTCGCCGGAAAAATCATAAATCTTCGATAAATCAATCGTCGCTTTTTCGGCAACTGTTAACCCTGTTGATTTAACGTTGATATTTTGTGTTTGCGCGAAAATTGTACTCGCCGTAAAAAATAAAATCGGGAGAAGCATTTTTGTTTGCATGAGTATTTTTAAATAGTTAATCGGTGAATGGTTTACTGGTGATCGGTTAATCAGTGATTGGTTTATTGGTGAATGGTTTATCGATTAACCGGTAATTAAAACCCAACTAACCGGTTGATCGATAAACCAATTACCAATAAACCAATCACCACTTTAAAGGCGAAAGATAGTAACTTTTAATCGCCACACAAAAATATACTAAAATTTAATTTCGTCAAAGTAAAGACATATAAAAAAGTGCATTTGTTTAATGGAGCATCATTTTCAAGCGATTTTAATATTGCTTCGAAAATATCACCGATAAATTAAAAAAGCTATCCCAAATTTTGTAAGTCAATTGAATAAAGCCCACGAATTTATTCGTGGGAATAAATTAA
>JAYTNA010000380.1:0-4201 GCA_043748865.1 Saprospiraceae bacterium | reverse complement strand
ACACCACCAAGATGTGCAGGTACATCTTTCGGTAAAAAAGGACGACTGCCGGTGCCGAGAATTAATACGTCGTAGTTGTGTGTAATACCGTTCGTATCTACGAGTATTTTTTGTTGTGTGTTTAATTTTTCAATACCGACACCGCAATGAACAGTGAGTTTTTTTTCAAAAAAATCGCGCTCAGTGAGTTTTTGTAACTGCTCCCAAGTTTGTATACCGCTTACATAATCCGGTAACATGACGCGATTGTAGAACGGGTGCATTTCACGACTGAAAATATGGATTTCGTCTTGTGCATTGAGTCTTCTGTAAGTTTCTATGAAACCAAATGCTGCTGCACCCGCTCCGACAATAACGAATTTGCGTGGTTTTGTTTGTACTATTTTTGTAACTTCGACAGGCGTAAATTTAAAATCCGGTTCTTTAGAACGCGGGTCAACGAGGTTGTTTGTTAAATTATTGGCGCGTGCAAAATCTTGTCCGCCAATTTTTCCCCAGTGCATCGGCAGAAATACAACGCCGACGCGAATATCTTCCATAATAACTACACGCGCTCGAACATCACCACGCAAACTTTTAATTTCAACAATTTCATCTTGAAAAATATTTCTTTCTTTGGCATCTTTAGGATTTATTTCGAGAAAAATTTCAGAGATGTGTTGTTTGAGTTTATTTACTTTTCCCGTGCGTGTCATCGTGTGCCATTGATCACGAATGCGACCGGTTGTCAAAACAAGAGGATATTGCGTAGAGATATTATTCATTGCGTCTCTACCAGAGTTTTCATCGCTGCAAGCGTGAATTTGAGCTTTGCCGGTGGGCGTATAAAATTTTTTATTTTCAAAAAGTCGTTGAGATGTTGAATTTCCTGTACTTAAAAATGTTTTCATCGCTGCCGGTGTTGACCACTGTACCGTACCATATTTTTTAAGCACCTCATAATTTAAACCGGAAATATCAATATGAGTACCGCGTGTAAGTTCGGCGTGTTCAGCAAAAATAGATTCGGGACTGAATGATAATGGACTGAATGACGATGGACTTCTTTTTAAATTTTTTCTGGTAAGCCCTTCATTAGTAAATTTAAAATTAGTAAATCCATCATCGGTAAATCCTGAAAAATATTTTTCGAATCCCATTTTTCCCGCGAATCGCGTCAAAATTTCAGCATCAGATAATGCTTCGCCCGGCGGTTCGGATATTTTTTGTAAATAACTGATCCGGCGTTCAGAATTAGTCATTGTGCCTTCTTTTTCTGCCCAAGTTGCTGCCGGTAAAACCACGTCGGCGTATTCGAGCGTTTCCGGTTTATTAGAAATATCTTGAACGACAACGAAACGCGCATTTTTTAAAGCTTTTTCTGCCATGCGCACATCCGGTAAACTTACGAGCGGATTAGTACAAATTATCCAAATTGCTTTCATGCGTCCGTCTGCCAATGCTTCAAACATTTCTGTTGCCGTTAAACCGGGTTTTGGAGAGATGGTGACGACGTGTGTTCTATCATTTTGTTGCCAAAATCTTTCAACTTCGCGTCTCTGTTCTTCATCTAAGAGATTGCGGTGCGCCGGTAACATATTAGATAGACCACCGACTTCACGTCCACCCATTGCATTCGGTTGTCCGGTGAGAGAAAACGGACCCGCACCCGGTTTTCCAATTTGTCCTGTTAAAAGATGTAAATTGATGAGGCTTAAATTTTTAGATACACCGACCACACTTTGATTCAAACCCATTGCCCACATAGACAAAAACGCTTTTGATTTACCAATCATTTCAGCAGATGAACACAAATCGGCGGTTGAAATACCACATATTAGCGCAGATTCTTCCACCGATTTTTCAAAAGCAATCTGTTTTAATTTTTCATAGCCTTCTGTATGTTGGGTCAAAAAATCATTATCAATCCAAACGTTTTCAATTAGAATTCTTGCAATCGCATTGAAAAGCGTGATGTCTGTCCCAGGTTTTATTTGTAAATGTAAATCGGAACTCTTTGCTGTATCTGTGCGTCGCGAGTCAATTGTAATAATTTTTACATTCGGTCGGGCAGCTTTATGTGCTTCAACACGCCGCCAAATTATCGGATGACACCATGCCGGATTTGCACCGGCAACTAAAATACAATCTGATAATTCAATATCATCGTAACAAACCGGTACACTGTCTTCACCAAGCGCAAGTTTATAACCGACTACGGCAGATGACATACACAACCGCGAATTGGTATCAATATTATTTGAGCCGATAAAACCTTTTATCAATTTATTGACAACATAATACTCCTCCGTCAATAATTGTCCGGACACATAAAATCCGACAGAATCGGGACCGAAACGTTCGATAAAAGTTTTAAAAACAGCCGCGGTCCGTTCAAGTGCGACTTCCCAACTAACTCTTTGGCGCGGCATGGATTTATTCCAACGCATTTCCGGATGCATTAAACGATCGGTTTTATCCCAAGCCGTGTAATGTAAGTTCATGCCTTTAGAACACAAAAGCCCGCGATTGGAAGGATGTTCCGGGTCGCCGGCAACGTGAATTTTACCATCACCAGATTCTGTTACCAACATTCCGCAACCAACGCCGCAGTAACAACAAGTCGTTTTGAATGTTTTTTTATTTGTCATATCGTTATGTACTCCGGCATAATGAAATTAAATAACCTAAATTTTTCGGATTTTGAATTGCCGTCGGCTTCAGCCAACGGGACGGATTTATTAATTAAAATTTATTATGCGGGAGAAGCCGCGACTTCAACCATAACTTCCGGTAAGTCTACCGGTTTAGGTACACGCCCGAACTTCGTCAATCCAATGATTAATGCAATCGTTAAGGCAGTGTACCCGATATAAGAAAAAGCCATAGCATAAGTAATACTCGGATTTTTAAATAAAAAACCCATGATCATACCGCCGATATTACCGCCGGCACCAACGATACCTGCCACTAATCCCACATTTTTCGGATTAATAAAAGGCGTTAAAGCATAAGTTGCACCATTCGCCATTTTTAAAAATAATGTAAAAGACAACATCCACAGAATAGCGGAAGTAAGTGTTGAAGCACCCGAAAAGCACAATATACCCAAACCTTCAACAGCAATAAATGCAGCCAAAAGCCAACCTTTGCCAGACAAACCGTAAGTTTTACCGATTTTATCCGAAAAAATACCGCCGAGTGCACGCGCAAAAATATTCATCAAACCAAAAGAACCGGCAAGGAGTCCTGCCATTTTTTGATCTACTTTAAAAGTATCAACGAAGTGCAATGAAGCGACGTTATCGAATGTAATTTCCATACCGAAGCAAATTGAGTAAGCAATTGCTAAAGCCCAAACGCGCCAATCGGTCAATACTTCTCGAATATTTGGTTTTTCGGTAGCTGTTTGAGTGCGTTTTATATCTTCGTAATTACCTTCAGGTGAATCCTGTGTGAATTTCCAATACAAAACGGAGCAAATTAAAAGCAAAGTGCCGGGTACTATCATCGCCAAACGCCAAGCATCGTGTTTTGAAAAACCCCAACCAACGATGCCGGCAAAAATTAATGGCATCACGATATTTGTCACACCGCCACCGAGATTGCCCCAACCGCCTGCAACTGCGTTCGCAGTGCCTTTTATATTTGCCGCAAACATCATAGAAGTATGATATTGCGTAATCACAAACGATGCGCCGATAATACCAATGGCGAAACGAAAAAGTAAAAAAGTGATAAGTTATTAGATAAACCGACAAGAAAAACCAGAATGGAACAGGCAACAAGTAAAGCTGTATAAGTTTTACGCGGACCCCAAGTATCACACAAACGTCCAATAACGAGTCGGGCAATAATAGTCGCAGAAACAGCGGCGATAATCGTATTTCCTACTTGTGCTTTTGTTAAACCTAAATCTTCTCTAATCGTCGGCATCAAAGGTGCGAGACCGAACCAACCGAAAAAACAAGCGAAGAAAGTGAGCCAAGTCGTGTGAAAAGTCCGCATCTGCGAAGACAAACTGAAAATGTTCAATCTGTCAAGCGGCTTGTTGAGTTGAGTCATTTTTAAATTTTTGAATTGTGAAAAATAAAATTGTTTGATGTTTTAGGCTACCTTAATAATGATTAGTTTTTAATTATTAGTTGTTAATTCATTAAATTCATAACTAACAACTAACAACTAAAAAAGTTATCCTATGAATATTATAAAGACGAGTCAC
>JAYTNA010000379.1:0-5877 GCA_043748865.1 Saprospiraceae bacterium | reverse complement strand
TGGGGTTAATTATTTTTTGGTCAGAATTTTTATCTTTTAAGGAGAATATCGGATAATATTTAACGAAAAAGATAAGCATTATGAACATAAAAGAATAAGTCTAACAGTGGAACTTATTTCTTTCTCATTCCTAAGTTACAATGAAATTTTAAAATCGTTTTGCAAATTAACATCAAGATTGTATAATGTGCTTATTTTTTCTACAAATTCTAAGTGCGTAACGACAAAAAGCGATGAACAGAAAAAATTTCCGTTCATCGCTTTTTATTTTTTTACTGGAAACATTTATCATTCTTTTTTCGCCGTAGTAGGATATTTCAAATTTTTCCAACTTTTCAATACCACTTTCACAGAACCCACCGACACCGGCGATTCTATCATCAAAGGCACTTTGTTTTCATCATCAGATGCCCAGATTTTCATTTTAGAATTTTCGCTGAACACATTGCCGGCAACGAGTTGCGGTGCTAATTTTAAAGTGGACCATTTACCTAAACCTTTGATGTTTTTTTCTTCTCTTGCGGATAGTATATATTTCAAAGAATAAACTTCTTCGTCTAAATTCACTTTTACCGGAAATTCCTTACCGACAAGTGCATCAGTATAGTTTTGTGTACGTGCAAAATAAACAATAGAAAGCACATCGTGCATACAAGCATCAAAAGTTAAATTGCCGCGTTTGTCTATGTTTTCTTTTGTGAGACCACGCTCGTAGTAAGCTGTTTTGTTGATTTGGTCGTAGGCTACTTTATCGAAGAGTTTGTATTTATTTTCTTTTATTTCTCGCGTGCTGTATGTAGGCAGCAAGGTTGTTTTGTCCACGTAAGTATGATACTCATCGCGGGCTTTGTAAAACCAATTATAACTATCGTAAGTACGTCCGACGGCTTCCAAATGATATTGCTGCCCTTCGTCGGAAAGTTTAAAAACGACTTCGCCGGCGGGAATCCAAACGAAATTTAAGTTATAATAGACTTTATACGTGAGTTCTTCTTCGTGTTGAAAATTTGTACGTGCTTCTTCATAACAATCACTTGCATTTTTTTCCGTTGTTTCATTGAAGTTTGTTCCCGTTTGGTTATTTATTATCGGCATGAATGCCATCAACGGCAACAGTATTGCCGACATTAACAAGGTTTTTATTGGTGAGTGAATCATGATGAACTGATGTTAAGATGCGCTTTCGGAGAATAAAAACTAAACCAATAAACGCAGGAATTATTAAGTTTATTATCCAAAGTGTAAACGTTGCGGCTAAAATTCCTACAGGGTTTGTGCTGAATAAGCCCCAAATTTTTAAAGCTATTTCACCCCGCGCCATTAATCCCATAACAGGTGGCAACGGAATACTTGTTTGCAATAAATAAATAGTAGCAATACAAGAAAATGCTCTTACAAACGGTGCTTCGATACCGAAAAATCGCAAGACCAAATAATATTGAAAACTATATATTACATAACGCGCAAACGCCCAAAAAAGCGTCGTCGCTAATTCTTTTTTTGTGTAACGGCGCAAAGATTGTACCTGTTTGACAAAATTCGGATATTTTTTCAAAGTACCTATACGTCTCACAATCGGCACAACGGCTTCCAAATTCAGAAATAAAAACAGAATGAGCGATACCAACAGTAATCCCATAGCGATAACAACATCAAGAATAAATTGTTCGACATGCCATGAGCGTATCAAAAAATAAACGAAGCCGAGAAAACCGAACGCGATGAGTATAAATTGTTGCGCCCAACTGCTGACCAATGTTGCAATCGTACCACGCCAACTGTTTTTTGATTTTAAAAATAAAATTCTTCCGGCAAACTCCCCGACGCGATTCGGAAAAAAGAGCGAAAATGTAACACCGGCAAGTACGGCACGCAAACCGCGCCACAAGTTCATCCGCTCAAATTTATTCACAAGCACCAACCATTTCCGCGTTTCTAAAATCCAATTGAGCGGCATAAGTAGAATGGTTGCGACAATAAACCACCAACGCTCACTTTGCCATGCCGTTTGTGTTTGTGCCGATATTTCAGCCAATTGTTTATGCCGAAACACATCATACCACAACAAAAAACCGAATAAAACGACGAGAAATAATTTCAGAAACCGAACGACGGAGCGGGGTTGGTTTTGCAGAAAGTATTGTATTTTTTTATAGAGGTTCAATTTTTTTGGTGGTAAAATTACGAAAAAAAATATTAGGTGTTGATTTTTTTCTGCAAAAATCAATTGCATAGGATATTATAAAGTTTATTTTTATAAAAATCATTCACTGCTTTCGCCAATTTTAAAATATCTTTTTCTGTGTGTAGCGCACTGACAATAATCCGCGTTATTGGCGTGTCGCTTTGTTTGGGATATGCAAATTGCGAAATAAAAACACCTCTATCATAAAGATAAGGACAAAGTGCGACATCCTTCATAGAAAATACCGGATAGTTCGGCAAAAAACGCAATTGCTTTTTGGATTCCGCAGATAGTTTCGATAAAAAAAATCGGCAATTTTTTTCTAATCGTTGTCGTGCTTTATCATACATCGGTTGCGTATCCAAAAACGCTTGCAAATAGGCAGGCACTATCGGTGATGCACCAACGAACAAAGGTAAAATACGCAACGCATTTATTGTCGCTTCATCGCTTAAAATAACACCGCCCGGAATCCCGCACGCTTTCGCTAACGATGCGACAACTATCAATCGGATATTTTTTTTATCGGCGCACAAATTTTTTATTTTTTGAAAAATACCGCTACCGTTTTCGTCCGTCACGCCGATACCGTGTGAATCATCTATCAAAAGCGTGATGTTTTTATCGGCAGGTAAATTTTTTATAAAACTCCAATCTGTAGGCAAACAAGTGAGCGGGTCAATTGCATTGGCGGCAATGACGATATTTTTTTTTTCAAAAATTTTTTCGGGAATTTTTTTTTCAGAATTTTTTTCAGAATTTTTTTTTTCAAAAAATTTTTCAAAAATAATATTTAAATCTTTTTCTTCCGAAAAAATATTTTTCGGATTGTCTTTCCAAATTGCTGGATGCACACCTTGCGCGTAAATAAAAAAATTATTTTTCAAAAACGTCACCACCACTTGTCCGGCAATAGCTCCGGATGTGACAGTCAACGCTGCTGCCGCGCCGGTTTTCTGTGCCAAAAATTTTTCTGATTCATCGTAAACACTCAAACGCAAATTCCCGTTGCGCGAAGCGGAAAAAATTGTACCGTATTTTAAAATGCCGCGCGTTAATGCCGCTCTGAATATCGGTTGATGCCCGATTCCGAGATATGAAGTACCACTGAAAAATAAAAAAGTTGAGTTATCGAGTTCAATTGTTCTACCAGGCAGGTGGTTAATGTGGTGCGTCATGTTTAATAAAAATAGAAAATGCTAACTCGGTGCGTACAATATTATTTGAGGTATAAAACTAAAATCCCTTACATTGTAAGTGAACAATTTAATATCATAAATAATTGCTGTTGCTGCAATTATTGCGTCCGGAATTTGCAAACCATGACTCAGTTTAAAGTTTTCTATGAGATCAATAGCTTTCTCTGAAACGGGTTTGTCAATTTGAACAATATCATAGTATTGGATTTTCTTTTTCATTTGTTTTAATTCGGTTTTATTTCCCATACCCTGAAAAAGTTCCATAACCGTTATTAACGATAAAACAATTTCACTCCAACCTATTATGTTTAATTGATTAATGGTTTCAATTTTACCGTTGAAAGCATGGATAAGGATATTTGTGTCGCAGAGTATCATTTCAATTATCTTTACTGCGTTTCCAAGCGGTTAAACGAATATTTTCAGGCGTTCTCGGTTTATTTTTCCAAATTCCGAAAAGAGCTTGCGGATCAATTGTTTTATCTCCAAGCGTTATAGTAGGACGAATTTCTTGTAAGGAAGAACGAAGTCGGATATTTTTTATATCCAAAGTTTTAAGCAACAAAAGCAATTGCTCTGTTTCTTGAAAGTCGGAAGTTTCTATGGTTACTGTCATAATTTCTTTAAAACTAAAAATTTTATATCTTGTTTTGAGTTACAAATATACATTCAATAAAAGATTGAGTTCATGTCAAAATGTATTCTTTTAGCAAAATTAATTCGTTTTCGGAAAATCACAAACAAACCACACTAAATTTGCGCATCCAAACAGAAAAATGTCAATACTAAAAAAATTAGCGGGACAAACGGCGGTGTATGGTTTGAGTAGTATCGTCGGCAGATTTTTAAACTATCTGCTCGTGCCGATTCATACGCGCGTACTTACGGTCGAAGAATACGGTGTGTCGAGTTATTTTTACGCGCTGATTCCTTTTGCCGCCGTTTTTTTTACTTATGGCATGGAGACGGCTTTTTTTCGTTTCTATCAAAAAGAAGACAACAAAGCTAAAGTTTTTTCTACCGGTTTCATCGCCATCGCAGGCATCTCCGTAGTACTCGGCTTACTTATTTTTCTCTTCGCAGAACCGCTCGCGCATTTTTCTAAAAACGACGGTCGCGCTATTTATTTTCGTATCATCGCCATTACTTTAGCGGCAGAGGCGATTACCGTGATTCCTTTCGCATGGTTGCGGCAACAAAATCAGCCGATGCGTTTTGCAAAATTGCGTTTGTTGAATGTCGCTGTCATTATCGGTTTGAATTTATTTTTTTATCTCGTTGTACCCTACTTTTCAAGTCGCGGTTTAGCCGCACCATTGGACAAAACCGGTGTGAGTGCGATTTGGATATTCGTTGCGAATTTAGTCGGCAGTTTGTGTTTGTTACCGTTTTTTTTACCGGAATTAAAATTTTTGAAAGAAGGTTTAGATAAAATTTTGTGGCAACGCATGCTTCAATTTGCTTTTCCGGTACTGTTTATGGGTTTTGCCGGCATGATCAACGAAACTTTAGACCGCGTCCTGCTGAAATATATGATTGTCGACCCGGCTACAGCCGAATATCAAATCGGTATTTATTCCGGCCATTACAAACTTTCTATCATAAGCACGCTCTTCATTCAAGCCTTTCGTTACGCCGCTGAACCTTTCTTTTTTTCGGAAGCGGGAAAAGCCGACGCACAAAAAACTTATGCACGTGTGATGCAGTACTTTATGTTACTGTGCGCCGTTATTTTTGCCGGTGTGATGCTGTACTTAGGTGTTTTTAAATATTTTATCCCACCTAAATACTACGAAGGTTTGCATGTCGTGCCGATTTTATTGATGGCGAATATTTGTCTCGGTGCTTATTACAATTTATCAGTGTGGTTTAAAATTACGGACAGAACGCGCATGGGTGCGTTGGTAAGTATGATTGGCGCGATTATCACGATTGTTCTCAATATAATTTTAATTCCGATTTACGGTTATACCGGTTCCGCGTGGGCAACTTTAGCGTGTTACACTTCAATGGCGGCGGTGAGTTATTATCTCGGACAAAAATATTATCCGATACCTTACGATGTGAAGCGCATTTTTGCGTACCTCGCCGCTGCGTTCGGTATTTATTTGTTGAGCGATGTCTTAAAAGATAATTTTCAATTAACGGGTTTTCCTGAAATTATTGTGAATACCTTTTTATTTGGCGGATTTATTTATTTGATGTATTTGCTGGAGGGAAAAAATTTAAAACCGGCAAAATAATTTTTGATTTTCGATTTTTGATTTTCGATTTAAAAAACCTGAACGGCTTTGCGAACCTTGCGAAAAACTTTGCGGACTTTGCGATTAATCTTGACGCAAGGTTCGCAAAGTTTTTCGCAAGGTTCACAAGGTGCTAAATAGTTAGGAATGAGAAAGAAATAAAAATTTTTTACTTTTTTTTCTATTAATTTTGCTACCGAAAACTATTTAAAAAAATACAAATGACAATATCTCTCGGCAGTGACCACGC
>JAYTNA010000378.1:0-1737 GCA_043748865.1 Saprospiraceae bacterium | reverse complement strand
CTTTGAGCGACGGTGAAAAAAATATTTTCCGACATAAATTTTTGCGCTAAATATTCTTGTTCCGTTTGTCCCGGTGTAGGGATTAAAATCGCCGACATTTGCAGTGCCGCTAAATCCATAATGGTGCTGTAACCGCTGCGAGCGATGAGTATATCGCTTTGCATGAGTTTTTCGTTGAGCGCGTCGGTGGTGAGAAAATCGAAAACATCAAACAGCTTTGACTTTTGACTTTTGATTTTTGAGCTTTCATTGCCTCGCGTATTTTGACCGGCTGCCGATTTATTTTGTGCCGGATTTATATTTTCTCGCGTCTCTTGCATTGCTGCCGATTTGTTTTTTAAAAACGTATTGAATGTAACTCGTGTGTTTTGTATTGCTTCCGATTTATTATTACCTTGATGAATGCTCACAGCTGATTGTTCACAGCTATTACTTACCCCTCGCACAACACAAAGTTTTTTTTCCGGATGATTTTCTAAGTACTTGTTAAACTCGGAAAGTATTATTTTTTCTAAGTAAGTGCGTTGCGGTTCCGGTCCGCTTAAGACGGCGATGATGTCGTACAGTTTCGCCGTTTTAAATTTTTTCATGCGCGATAATGCGCCGATGTAGCGCGTTTTATTTTTATTGACGGTTGCTCCATGCGATAATTCGCCGGCGAGATTCGGTGTACCTTCTACATCCGGAATCCAACATTCGTCGAAACGATTAATAAAAAATCGGTTGAAGATGTTGATAAAAAAATCGAGTGTGCGATGTGGCGTTTTTATATTGTATTGGTGGGTGATGAAAATATTTTTTTCAGCGGCGCGGTTAAAAAATCCGAGTCGGTTGTCGGATATGATAGCAGAAAATTTCTTTTCGTTTTCTGCGGCATAAATATCGGAGTTAATTATTTCGTTTTTATTTTTGAAAAAATATTTTTTCAAAATATTTTTTTCATTTTCATTTTGAATATTTTTTTTCGAGAAATTTTTTAAAAAATTTTTCAAAAAAAAATATTCGCGTACAACGGCGAAAAAAATTTTGAACGACTGCAAAATCAAACTCAACGTTAAAAATTTTCCGCTGTAATTAATATTATACGCCGGCAGTTTTACACTTTCAAGTTCCGGAAATTCTTTTTGCAAAAGCAGCAATGCACCGCCGTCGGAAGCAATGATGACTTCATAATTTTTTTCGAGCAACGCTTTGATAATCGGAATGCAACGCGCGGCGTGGCCTAATCCCCAATTCAATGGTGCAATGATAATTTTTTTTCTTTCTTGCAATTGCCGGAAATGTTTAGCGTTTAGGAATAAGAAATAAATAAGAATGTAAAATAAAGAATTTTAAAACGCCATGAAGCAATTTTTTTTAGGTTTAATTTTATTGTCTACCGTAATCGGCTTCAGTAGCTGCGGTTTATTCAAAGAAAAATGCAATTGTCCGCACTTTGAAACGAAAAAATAGATTTAGACAATGGACGATAGACAATATTTTTTATTTTAACCTATTGTTTATTGTCCATTGTCTATCGTCCGTCGTCCATCTTCTCAAAATAAAAAAAGAGCGGCTTAGGAGTAGAACTCAAAAACCGCTTCTTTTTTCGGGAGGTATGTTACTTTGATTTAAAACTAGCCGACGGTGTTAAGCCGTTAATTATCAGCTTTCATCATTGCTTAAGTGAATACTAATTAATTTGTGAATATATTTTTTGTAATTAAGAACTAAAAATTAAGAATAGTTTTTTTAATT
>JAYTNA010000377.1:0-7643 GCA_043748865.1 Saprospiraceae bacterium | reverse complement strand
TGAGCCTCGACGACGGTTTTAAATAAAATTTATGTCAGAAAAAGTTTAGTGTATATCTACTTTATTGCCGTTGCCGACAACGGTTTTTTCCATTTTTCCATTATTATTAAAAATAATTGTTCCGTCAACAGGTTTTTCAGTTTTCATTTTTTTAACTTCCGGTTTTACTTCGGGTTTATCAACAGGTACAGTAACTATTTGTTTCACTTCATTTTTTAACGGTTCAACCGCCGGTTGCGTAACTACTTTCGGTTCTTCTTTTTTGAAAAAAGAATCTTTTATCGTTCCGATATTTGCTAATACTGCAATTAAACCGACGACAAATGCACCGATAGCAATCCAATTGGATTTTTTACTAAGAGGCAAAATGCCGGAGCCATCAGGTAATCGGTTAATAATTGACAGCAAAGCATTTCTTATTTTGGCGTATTCGCGATTTATTTCGTCATTATCTGCAAGATTTAAGCGACGTTGATTTTCGTTGTATTGAAATCGTGCGGAAATTTGCGTGACTTAACCATTCAAATCGTCATCAATTTGCGTAATTAAAAGCAATTGTGCAATAACTTTTTCAATTTTATTTTCGGCGAGTAGGTTAGAGATTATTTGTTTTTGAGTCATTGTTGCAACTTAATTTGTTAAGAATAGAAATCGGAAACAAATATAGTTTGTTTATTAATATAGTGCAACAAATCAATTTATAAATTTCAATTTTCGTAACTATTTTTGTTTTTATTGAAAATGACTCCGGAGGAGTCAAATGTTTGTAGAAAAATTCGTAAAACATTTTTTGACTTCGGTGGAGTCATATGTTATCGCCAAAAAATTGTCGAATATGCGACTTCTTCATATCTTTTAACGCAATTGACAGAACCGCGAAAGCGGTTCAATATGAATAGCCTGACATGAAATGTCGGGTAGTAATACAGAAAATTTTGCAACCGCGAAAGCGGTTGAATTTGTATCAGGTTAAAATTCAAGCGCAAATTCAAGCGCTTTCGCGGTTGCGAATACCGGTTTTATTTTCCGCCGGTTGTACCGGCTGCTATTCATATTGAACCGCTATCGCGGTTCTATCAATCAAATCTTTTAAGGGAAATATATACAGTTTGCAAGCTGGGAAACTAATATAATTTTTTAGTTTTTTAATGGATTTTCAGTCGTAATTTCACCGGTAGGTAATTCATAAAAACGTTTATCATTGATTACAAAATCGTTAGGCAAACCATTTTGCCTATTAATTTGTTTTGCCTCTTTTACAGCTTTACTGAAAAGATTCATGAAATAAGAAGCTGTTTGATAAACAGAAATATTGTCTAATTTTTGCACTCTCATGTTTAAATATCTTTAAAAAAATTATTAAATAAATCTTCAAGTTCAATTACATAATTTTCACCCGTTCCGACTGCTATTTTTTGCGGCTCTTCTGTTGTTGAGTTATAAATCATAATCCATTCGTCAGCTAAATTTTTGTACATTTTCCAAAAATTAGTTTTACTTCGATAATATCTGCGAATTACATCAGCATCAGGTATATTATGACCTCCTAATTGAACACGCAACTTTATTCTTTGAATACAATCATCAGGACTTTTCAAAAAAACGTAAAAAATTTTCACAATATAACCTTCTCGTTTTGCTTTTTCAATTACCTTTTTTAAATAATTTCCTGACAAAGTACTTTCCAAAACAAAACTTGTGTTTTCAAGAAAAAAAAAGTCAATTCGTTTAAAAAACTCTTTTCCCGCTTGTAGTTTAGAAAATGCCAATTCTTTTTCAATCTCGTCTGCGTTTAAGAATTGAAAATTTGTTTCTGCTAAAATTTGCTTAGAGAAAGTCGTTTTACCCGAACCGTTTGCGCCGCCTAAAATTATTAATTCTTTCATTTAAAATGTATTTTATTCTCAAATCTGCTCGCAAAATATTATATCAGAATATAAAAACAGAATCAACTTTACAGAGAATCAAACTTATAACATTGTGCCGTAAAAAGAGAATAATGACAGCAAAAATTGACAGCACTATTTAATTTTTTTTCAAATAAGCCGGTAGGGTTGTCAAAGAATCAAAAAAAATCGCACGAATTTTTTTTCAAAAATTTTTTCACGCAAGATTTTTTCAACTCAACCCACGTTCCTTCAATTCCAAATACCGATTAATAGTGTTTGCTGTTAAATCTTCCGGAGTCGTTAAAATCGTTTGAATACCGTAGTGTTGAAGTTTATTGTAAATGCTTTTTTTATCGTCAATATATTGTCGGGCAATGGTTTGGGTGAAAATATCGTCGGTAGTTTTTGCCGGATTTTTTTCAAAATTTTCTACTTCCGTATTTCTAAAAAACACCACCAATAAAAGATGTTGGCGATTGATGAGGCGCAACAAAGGCAAAACGCGCTCTATGGCGGTTTCACTTTCAAAATTTGTGAAAAGCAAAATGAGGCTGCGCGTTTTTACCAATTGCCGAACAGCGCGATATAATATCGTGTAATCGGCTTCACCTTTACCGGGTACTTCTTTATACAAAGCATTTAAAATCAAAGGCAATTGTTGTGCCGCATCGTCGGCAGCCAAGGACGAACCAATTTTATCGGAAAAAGAAATCAATCCGGCTTTATCTTTTTTTCTTAAAATAATATTCGACAAAGCTAAAATGGCATTGATAGAATAATCAAGCAAAGTAAGTTCATTGAAAGGTGCGTGCATGACGCGACTTTTATCAATAATACAATATACTTGTTGCGAGCGTTCATCTTCGTATTGATTCACCATTAAAGCATTGGCACGACTCGATGCTTTCCAATTTATTGATCTGAAATCATCACCGGCAACGTAATTTTTTATTTGCTCAAACTCGTAACTACTACCCAATCTTCTGATTTTTCGCGTACCGGCTTGTTGTGCAATGCGTCGCATGGTTTTTAATTCAAACTGCCGCATTTGTATGACCGACGGATAAGTCGGTACATTGGCGGGTGCTGCACAAACAAACAGACGTTGCAAAAATCCTAATTGTGTTTCTGCGAATATATTTAATTGACCGAAAGCATATTGTCCGCGTTCTGTCGGGCGTACTTCATAGGTCAGTTGTTGCGTTTCATCTGGTTTGAGTTGTGTGGAAAGAGAAAAATCGCGGCGTTGCAATTGAAACGGCAATTCATCTATGACAGAAATTTTTAACGGAAATTTCGCTTTGTTTTTTACAATCAATCGAATACGATTTGCATCGCTTAACGATAATAATTTAGGTATTAAACGTTGTGCTTCGACTTGATTTTTTTTATAAAAAAGTAAAATAAAATCGGCAACGATTAAAAAAACTGAAACAACAAAACACACTTTTGCCAATGTATAAAAAAACGGAAACGGAAACGCCAATAAGAAAAGCATCATCACAGTTCCAAACAAGAAAAAAAATCGCTGCGTTAGGAAAAGTTGTTTCATTTTTGAAATTGCAAAGGAATGATTACGAATTATTTTATTACAATTTGTAATTCATTTAATAGCAAAGATATTGAAACAGTGGTCTAATTAGACTTCCTACTAATTTTTTTTATAAAATTTATTGCTCATTCCTAAAAAAACCTAAAGTGCTTTTTTGCTTTGTAATTGTTTCAATGTCACAAACTCCAACGCTTTGATATTAGTAGCTTCGAGTACAACGGGCGGTGCAACGCCGGCATCGTAAGCTTCTTTCCAACGCAAAGCACACAAGCACCAAGTATTGCCGGCTTTCAAACCCGGAAAACCGAATTCAGGAAAAGGTGTTATCAAATCGTTGCCTTGCGATTTAGAATACTGTAAAAATTCGTCCGTCAAAACTGCTGCTACAACATGAACGCCGCGATCTTTACTGTCCGTTGAGCAGAATCCGTTTCTGAAAAAACCTGTTAGCGGGTCAGTACTTGCAAGTTTTAATTCAGTGCCGAGTACATTTTTTTGCAACGTTTCCATAGATTTTATTTTTACATTTTTATTAGCTGTATTGCCGCAGTTTTCTTTAGGTTTCGGTGTTGTTGCCGGCGTTTGCGCATGAATCAAAGTCGGCAACAACACTGATAAGGCTATTATCTTTATTAATTTCATTTTTTTTGTTGATGTAGAGATATTCTTGATTTTATAAACGTACGCTTTTTTTAACTGTTTTATAAACAGACTAAGAGCTTCATCCTTAAAAAAATATAAAAAGTATGCGTTTGTAAGCTTTTATTTATCAAGCTAATTTAACAATGATCAAGAAATTAAGTTGAATCTATCTGAAAATAAATTGAAAATTGAATCCGCCAAACTTTTGCACTACCGGAATAAATCCTTAAATAAGATGCAATCAACTCTTCACAAACACTTAATTTTAAATTAATGTACAGGTAACAAACAAAACAGACATTTGCCTTTAATAAATATATACTCACATGAAAAGAAATGTGAAATTGGTTGTCATTTCCGATGTGCATTTAGGTACGTTTGGTTGTCACGCTCAAGAACTGTTCAATTATTTAAAAAGTATCAAGTTGGATTGAATCATTATGAACAGCGATATCATTGAAATGTGTCAATTTAAAAAATCCTATTTTTATTCGTTCAAAATTTTATTTTGAAAACTGCATAATTTTTTTGGTAATCTAAAAAAAAAGCTTTTAAATTTGCATTGAAATTAAAAGTATAGTTGTTCAATAATTTTTTTAAATTATTTTTTTATTTTTTTTTAGTCATGTTTAATAAAAATTATTTCATCACGCAGTCAATGCCGGCAAATAAAAATACGGCTCCTAAAATGTTGATTCAACATAAAGGGGGAAGTATAATTTTATCGGGCAGTAATATATGTCAGAATAATAAAGTGCAGGACTTAAAAAATAAACGACCTGATTTTAGTTTTAGATTTACAAATAAATTTGCGTACTAATTTAGATAAAAGTATCTCGTTAGTCGCACAAGACGGCCGGCGAGAAAAAGCAAACTCCAAAATCACTTTCCTTTTTCTTGTTTCTACTTTTTCGAAGTTTAAAAATCCGTTTTGTGTTTTAGTTCGCGTTTCAAATTTATTGGACGTGTAGCTCAGTAGGTAGAGCATCGGTTTGAAGAACCGACTGCAGAGGTTCAATTCCTTTCGCGTCCACGATTTCGCATGTCATCATCCGAATTTCTTTTAATCACCTTATTTTTTCATCTTTAAAACCACAGTATCATGAAGTCATCCCTATCTGCTAAAGTCTTCGGAAAAGCAACGTAAGTTAATCAACCCAAACAATTATTAAGCGTACAAAGGTGTATCAGTTACAGGAAAACAAGTCTGTTAAAACCTAAATTTTATTAAAACCTTATTTTTTCACGATTAAACAGCGCAATAAAATGAAAGAGCCGAACAATTTTAAAATTTGGCAAAAATGCAAGGCGAATGGCGACATTCGCCTTCCGTATTTTTATCCTTCCGACGTAAAATGAAATTGAATTTTAGGATGTTGTTCTCTTACTTGTTCTAAAATCCAAGATGATTCGGCGAGAAAAACCAAGGCTCCATGTTTGTCGGTGGCAATGTCACGACGACGACGGTCTCTAAATTCTTCCATAGCTACTCTATCCGTACTCGTTACCCAACACGCTTTGTGCAAATTCACGGGTTCGTAATCGCAACTTGCGGTGTATTCGTGTTTCAAACGATATTGAATAACTTCAAATTGCAATGCGCCAACTGTTCCCACAATTTTTCGTTGATTTATTTCTCGCGTGAATAATTGTGCAACGCCTTCATCCATCAATTGATCCAATCCTTTTTGAAATTGTTTCGTTTTCAAAGGGTCCGTATTATTTACATAGCGAAACTGTTCAGGTGAAAAACTCGGAATACCTTTGAAATGTAAAATTTCACCGGCAGTGAGTGTGTCGCCGATTTTAAAATTACCGCTGTCGTACAAGCCGACAATATCGCCGGGAAAAGCTTCATCAATCACTTCTTTTTTTGCCGCCATGAAAGATGTCGGATTTGAAAACTGCATCAATTTATTTTGTCGGACGTGCAAATACTTGGTGCCGCGCTCAAACGTGCCACTGCAAATTCTGACGAAAGCAATGCGATCTCGGTGTTTCGGATCCATGTTCGCATGAATTTTGAAAACGAAACCGGTAAATTTTCGTTCTTCAGGTTCAATGCGTCTTTCTTCGGTTTCACGCGCTAACGGATACGGCGCAATATCGCAAAAACAATCGAGCAGCTCTTTCACACCAAAATTATTTACCGCAGACCCGAAAAAAACAGGTTGTAATTTGCCGGCGCGATACGCTTCCACATCGAAAGGATCGTAAATAGAATCTAAAAGTTCAACATCTTCTCGCAATTTGGCGGCGGCGCGTTCATTAATGAGTTTATCTAAATCGGGATCGTTCAAATCGTCAATGATAATAATTTCCTCGTCTTGTTTGCCATGCGGACGAAACAAGACCAACTTTTTTTCATACATATTATACACGCCTTGAAACGTTGAACCCATACCGACGGGCCACGACATTGGTCGGACACGCAAACCTAATTTTTGTTCTATTTCGTCGAGTAAATCAAAAGCATCTTGTCCTTCCCTATCGAGCTTATTGACGAAAACAATAATTGGCGTGTTGCGCATACGCGATACGGCAACTAATTTTTCGGTTTGACTTTCCACGCCTTTCGCTACATCTACGACAACAATAACAGAATCAACAGCAGTGAGTGTGCGATAAGTATCTTCGGCAAAATCTTTGTGACCCGGCGTATCTAAAATATTTATTTTAAGGTCGCGATAATCGAAAGCCATGACAGAAGTGGCGACAGAAATACCCCGCTGCTTTTCAATTTCCATGAAATCGGAAGTCGCGTGGCGTTTTATTTTATTCGATTTGACGGCACCGGCAATTTGTATTGCACCACCGAACAATAATAATTTTTCGGTCAAGGTCGTTTTCCCGGCATCCGGGTGACTGATGATACCGAAAGTTCTTCGGCGGTGAAGTTCCTCTATGAAAGACATACTTATTTAATGATTAATGGTTAAAGGTTAATGTTTCTTATTAATCATTAAGTCTGACTTAACCAATTATTTTTTTTGCGACGCAAAGATAGGGATGTAGTTGTAAGTTGTGAGTTGTGAGTTGTGGAATAATGCAAAATTACTTCGATTAAAAAATAAAAAATTCATCAAAGTTTTAGAATCTCGATGAGAAAGGAATATGCAAACTAAAGAAATACGCAAAGAAAAAGTAATTTCTTTACGCGTTTTTGATTAACAACTAAAAACTATTTACACTTGTTTAACCATTTGAATATGCAATTGCATTTTAACTTCGTCACTCACCACTACTCCACCCGCTTCAACGTGTGTATTCCAAACAAAAATGAATTTTCGCATCGGAAAAATCAGCCGTACTACTTTCCATCGTCGCATCTAATTTACCGAATGAACCCAATACGCTTTAAATCATTAAGTGTTTGATTTTGAAATGCACTTCGGAATGCATCACATCTAATTTAAAAGTTACCTTAAGATATTTTTTTTTAAGTTTTAAAAAAATTGAGTTTGAAGCGTAAAAATAACCATTGAAAAAAGAACAACAAAAATTGGCAATTACTTTAGCTTATACTTTTCAATCACTGTTTTCGCTTTAGATTCGAGCGT
>JAYTNA010000376.1:0-2999 GCA_043748865.1 Saprospiraceae bacterium | reverse complement strand
TATTTTTCTACCAAGAGAACGGTGCGCTGCACCTTTTATTATAATCATTTAACGCTCGACTCTATAAACAGGAAACCGCTAACGAAGTTGTTTAACCCTAAATACAAACTCGGCTTCGCTCAATTAAACCCATTCATTCTAATTTTCAACAATTACTTTTACTACACATTTCTCCAAATTAGATTCCGCATTTTCATGTGCGCGTTTATAAACTAATTTAACTGTCTCGACACCGGATTCTATGGCTGTCATTTCCAAAATTTGCAATTTCTTTTTTCCCGGTGCAGGTTTTTCTCTTTCGTTGTTTACCGCTCCATCGATTTCTTCATAATGAAATTCATCCGTTTTTTTCATTATCAAAAGTTTTGGTTTCGTTGAAAACATCCAAATATAGCCGGTACCGGAAGTTGCCGGCAATTTGATTTGAAAACTTTCGCCTTTCTTTACCCGTATCTCACTCGGACAATTTGTAAAAACGGAAAGAGGTTTTTTTGAAATATTTCCTGCATCGGACGGAATTTTTTCTTCCGGTTTATTTTTTGAAATATTTTGAGAAGCGTCTTGCACCGGATTTTGTGTTTGGCAAGTGAAAAAACTATAAACCATTAGAAATCCAAAAATATAAACTTGCGCTGTATTTTTCATGTTTAATAAAAGATTATGAAGAAATAATTATTAATGGTTAATGGTTAGTTGTTAATGATTAATGGACAATTTTTTAATTAACCATTAACCATTAACAACTAACCATTAAATTAATGATTTCCTTCCGTTAATAATGGCATTTGTATTTCCGCGCCACCTATCGGTGATTTTGTCAAAGTCATTGCCGCATGAGGTTCAGCCGAAATACGGTAGCCTGTATTATAAGGATATACAAACCAATTCCATTTACCGATATTACAAGCATCGTATCTCACATAAGCATATCCACCATAACCCCAACCGGTTCCCCAAGAATTTTTAATAATCCATGCCTGATAAGGTTCGTACCAACCCACAATCGTAACGGCGTGGTCAATATCATTACCATTCGCAGGTTTGTAAGTGATAATACCACTGTGATAAGCATAAAACTGATCTTCTCCGGCTTTGAGATAAGTAGCGATAGAACCGTAAGCAGAAATATACGCTTTCATGGTTTCAACGTTGCTTGAAACGCCACCCCAAGTATATGCCCAAAGCGAGCGATAAGGATTAGAGCAGGCTTTGTCGTTGGCAGTGTAAACATCATTACTTTCCGGAGAGCAACCCGTTTTGCGCATAAACTCCAACGCACCCGGCGTTTGTCCGCCGCCGCATGAGCCGGCACCTGAGCAGTTCAAGATACATTGTTCCGCAACATCAATCGCACGACCTGTTCCATAAAATTTTTTAAAGGAATGTTCAAAAGCTCCCGCTGCCGCAAATGCCCAGCAACTGCCACAACCACCTTGATCTTTTACGGGTGTGTAAATTGCCGGATTCCAATACATCGGTGCAGACCCGACATTTCCAACAACAGGCGCATTGCCACCGTTCGCTTTTAATTCGGCGTTCGCTTTTGCAATAATCGGTTTATTAATTTCCGCTTGTTTGCTCATCGCTTGTGCGGAAGGTAAACTGCCCGGATTTTTTACACCTAAGAGTTCTTCGGGTTTACGTTCTAGTGCCGTCGTGTAACCTAATACGATGTTCGTATTTCCGGATGCTTTTGCCGCAGCTTGTGCTTTCGCAATACGTGATTTTAAAACAGTTGACAAATTTGCCGGAACATATACTCTGATTTTCGCATCGGGATGTTTACCAAGTGGATCATTTTGTGCCGTGATAAGTGATACATTACACCAGAGAAGTACGATAGTTGCTGCCATCGTTTTTTGAAGACTTGATTTCAAAAATCTAAACAAAGTTTTCATTTGTAAAAAAAATTAATAATAAATGCCTACTCTAATCGCTTTTCGGCTTCCGCGCCCTTAGTTTTGAATTGAGTGTTTAGGGTGTTACTCGTTTTTTAAATACTGAATGTGCATGTGGTTTTTTGGTTTTAATTATCGTTTGTTGTTTTATTGATACAAAAGTAAGTGTGCCGTTTTTAGCACCTATCACGAATATCTTTACAGATTTTTTATTTTTTTATTGATTTTATCGGTTCTATTCATCGCTTCGTAACTATTTTTAGCGAGCATAAACCGGTACATTGAATGTTTAAAATAAATTCTCCCTAAAAACTGTATAAAGTTTTTAGGGAGAAGAAAAATTATGGCGCGTAAAAAAAAATTTTTTTTGAAATTTTTTTTCTGAAATTTTTTTGAAATTTTTTTTGAAAAAATAATTCAAAAATTTTTTACATTGTGAAAAGAAATTTAACTTTGTCTCAGAAAGAAAATGTTGTTTGATTTATTGTATGTAAATCATTTAAACCCGTCTTCGGCTTCGGCTGGATTGAAACATGTATTTATTCTTCCAACTTATTTGCGGATTCCACTACTAAACCCGTCTCCGGCTTCGGCTGGATTGAAACGCGAAATTTTCGACTGCGAGAATATCCTCAATATTTTCTAATAAACCCATATTTGGCTTCGGCTGAATTGAAACACAGAATCATTATCGTAAATAATAGTTATTTCTTCTTCTACTAAACCCGTATTTGGCTTCGGCTAGATTGAAACCCAAAGTGAATTATTTGAGTATTTGAGTCAGAAGACTACTAAACCCGTATTTGGCTTCGGCTGAATTGAAACGTTAACTTGTGGGAAAATGCGATAAAAAGTTTCATCTAATAAACCCGCATTTGGCTTCTGCTGAATTGAAACTTTTGCCATTTTTTTTATTAAATTTTATAAAGTGAACCTACTAAACCCGTATTTGGCTTCGGCTGAATTAAAATAAAAAACGCGATAACCTGCTCAGGTTATCGCGTTTTTTATTTTAATTTTTGTATGTTTGTAGAGACGCGATGCTTCGCGTCTCCACGCACGGAACTATCCAATTTGTTTTGTACCTTTAGTGGAGACGCG
>JAYTNA010000375.1:0-1733 GCA_043748865.1 Saprospiraceae bacterium | reverse complement strand
CAGCAAGCTGTTGATTACAAACTTGATGTCGCGCTCGATGATAAAAAACATACGCTCACAGGCACTGAGAAATTAATTTACACGAATAATTCCCCGGACGCGCTGAGTTTTATTTATTTTCATCTTTACCAAAATGCATATAGTTCGCAACAATCGGCGTTTGCAAAACAATTTTTGCGCAACAATAACACCAAGTTTTATTTTGCCAAAGATGCGCAAATGGGTTCGATGAATTTATCGAGTGTGACAATTAACGGACAACGATTGGAAGTTATTCCGGAAAAAAATAAGCCGGATATTGTCAAAATCATTTTAAATAAACCCGTCGCTTCCAGAGAAAGTATTACGCTCGATATAAATTTCACGGAACATTTTCCGGATGTCTTTTCGCGCGGTGGACATATCGGTCAACAATATCTCGCAACGCAATGGTATCCAAAACCGGCGGTGTATGATGCAACCGGTTGGCATTTAATTCCCTATCTTGATCAAGGTGAGTTTTACGGCGAATTCGGAAAGTTTGATGTGAGTTTAACACTGCCCGAAAATTATGTAGTCGGTGCAACGGGTACTTTGCAAACAGAAGCCGAAAGAGCATTTATCGCCGATAAAATTGTTCTAACAGAAAAATTTTTAAAAGATACGATGCATCGCGTTTCCATGGGGTCTGATACATTTCCGACATCATCACAAAATTTAAAAACAATTAGATTTACGGCAACCGATATTCACGATTTTGCTTGGTTTGCGGATAAACGTTTTCTTGTTTTGCGCGATGAAGCCAAATTAAAAACCGAAAAAAAAATTCCGACTTTTGTTTATTTCAGAAGTGTTGATGTGCCGCTTTGGAAAAACGCGGCGCGTTATGCTGCGCGTGCCGTCGAATATTATTCCGAGCGCGTCGGCGATTATCCTTACACACACGCTTCTGCGGTGATGCAACAATCGAATGGTGTTGGCGGCGGCATGGAATATCCGATGATTACGCTGATTGGCGATATGCCGACGGCAAAAGATTTGGATGAAACCATAACGCATGAAGTCGGACACAATTGGTTTTACGGAATTCTCGGCAGCAACGAGCGCGATAACGGTTGGATGGATGAAGGTTTTAATACTTATTTTGAAAATGCTTACACGGAAAAATATTATCCGAAAGATACATCGAAAAAACCCCAACAAAATTTTTTAACGAAAGGATCAGATTATACACCGATTGAAATTGCAGAACAAAAACAAGTTTTTTTGCGCCGCGATCAAGCACCGTCAACCACTTCCGATAGTTTAACGGAATTGAATTACGGTTTAGATGTTTATGCGAAAACGGCAATATCTATGCGCATTTTAGAAAAATATCTCGGCGTGGAGAAATTTGATAAAATGATGCACAATTATTATTCGGCGTGGCAATTCAAACATCCGCAACCCGCTGATGTGCGACAAGTTTTTGAAACTGAAATCGGTGAAAATTTATCTTGGTTTTTTGACGGATTAATAAGTAGCACGAAACAAGTTGATTATAAAATCACCGGCGTGAAAAAAATCGGCGATAAATATCTAATCGTCGTAAAAAACAAAACCGGGCTTGATGTACCTTTTGAAATTTGTGCCGTAAATAAAAACAATAAAATTGTTGCGCGACAATGGTATAAAGGTATTAAAGACACGATGAGCGTAGAGATGCGATGCCTCGCATCTGCGTTTGTTATTGATGCCGACCACATTATTCCGGA
>JAYTNA010000374.1:0-6927 GCA_043748865.1 Saprospiraceae bacterium | reverse complement strand
TCGTCATTTTATCTACACCACTTGGGTCGGTTGTTTTCGTAACTCCGGACCAAATAATTTTATCTTCTTTAATGGAATAAATATTTGTTTCAACGGTGTAAGTTTTTGTTGTCGTGTAATAACCGGGTGTGGAATTATAATTCCATTTTCTATAGTAATATCCACTGAATGAGCGATAGTATTGCGGATAGGCATTAGTACCCGGTACATAATATTGATCTTTAGCGACATCCAGTAAACGCATCACAACGGCTCCGTCAAAACCGTCAGTTTTGATCTTATATCTCATTGCTTCTTCACTTTGTCTATTAAAATTGTCATCTAAATAATTGTAAGATACAACACCTCTCCCATTCAGATAAGCTGCCATTTTATCTTCAGCTTTACGTCTGCTTGTTTCATCTTTAAACCAAGCGATTACCAACACTTTATTTAAGTTTGAAATAGACACTTGTTTGTTAGGCTCTCTCCAACTGCTTGCGAGATAAGTTGATTTGCAAGAAACCAAAAGCAACATATAAATAATTGTAACGGAAAAAATATTTTTTTTCATTTTAATAAAATTTTTTAGATTTTTTTTTAATATTTACTACTGCGCTAAATAACCGCCATCTATTTCCAACGCGGTGCCGGTCATAAAAGAACTGTCGTCACAAGCCAAAAAAATAAAACCGCTCGCTATTTCTTCCGAAGTTCCGAAACGTTTCATCGGGTGCAGGTTTACGATTTGTTGTTTTACAGCACCTTCACTGATACCGCCGTTTGTAAGCAAAGGTGTATCAATAAATGCCGGACAAATGGCGTTGATTCTTATCCCTTCCGTCGCATATTCCAATGCAGCCGTTTGAGTAAGACCAATTACGCCGTGTTTGGCAGCAACATAATGTGCAGAAGTTGCAAAGCCAACTCTCCCGAGAATTGAAGACATATTGACAATAACACCTTTTTTCTGTTTCGACATTTGCATCAATTCGTGTTTCATGCCATTAAAAACGCCGTTTAAGTTGATACCGATAACTTTAAGCCATGCCGACTCTGTCATATCTCCAACTTTATGCGGTTCGCCGCCGATACCGGCGTTATTGAGTGCTACATCCAGAGTGCCGAAAGTGCTGACTACTTTTTCGACCGCCGATTGTACTTGTGCAAAATCTGACACATCGCAGGGAGTAAAAATTGCTTTGGCATTTTCTTTCCTGATTTCTGCCATCACTGCTTCAGTATGACTGGATTCTATATCGGCAACAGCGACATTGGCACCTTCTTTTGCAGCGGCAATTGCGCACGCTTTACCGATACCGGATAATCCGCCGGTAATAAAAACTGTTTTATTTTCTAATTTTTTCATTTTTTATAAACTTGCTCAATGAACTCGCGAAAGTTTTATTTGGCAACCCAATTTACACCCACGATAATATCATTTCTTCTGCCGAACAATTGATACGGCGGATTGTAACCCAAGTATCTGAAGTTGCCGTGATAAGTAATTGAAGCAGTTTTAAGGGCATTTTCAAATTTTTCTGTATTGCGTTTAATATCTGCATCAGAAGCAAAACCGCCGAATGTCATGGCTGCTACGTATTCATCGGAAGTAGTTTTTATAATTACACTGCCGTCATTAGGTTGCGGTAAATTTTCTTTATTGAATTGCGTCGGCATCACGAAACTCATTGTCGAGGCGGAATCATTAATAGTCATGTGAACGGGAGAAGTCATAGCTATTTTTTGTTGAGTTTCGTTGCCACCAAAAATATAACCCGCCAATTTTTTAAAGCCCGAACTACCCAATTCTTTATAAGACTTCGCCGATGATGTAATCGTTGCCATTGTTGAAGAAGGATAAAATCGAATTTCGAAATCCTTCATCTGCCATTCAACTTGATAAGGTTGTGCATTCGATTTGTTCGTTGACATCGTTGTATATGCTTGAAAGCTGATGAACAAAATCAATAAAATAAATAACATAATTAAAAATATTTTCATTGTAAATAAACCAAAAAATTAGATGTGAGTTGAAAAATATTTACTCTGCCTAATGGGCATTAAAAAAAATTCGTCTTTTGTTTTCCAAATTAATCGCACATAAGCAGTTGCAAAAGAACCGGCGATAATTATATGTTCTAAACCCGGAATAACCAAAACAGCTGAATTAACTAATTTCATCAAAATATTTTTTTCAAATACAACCGTTGCTCTTTTATTTTTCATGTGAAGGATATTTTAAAGTGTGAATAAATCTACTTGATACTGCAAAGGTGTTAAAGTTCAAGTACGTAATCGTTACACAACTTTATTTTAAAGTTACATCATTCACACACTCAATGGGTTAGGACTTGAATTTGATAGTACTTTAATCCGTTTAACGTATTAAAGCGTCCGTTATCTTATCACCTGCAACTTCCGTACAATTACCCGTTTTCCTTTCGTCTCAATCCTAATAAAATAAAACCCTGTATCAAGTTCAGAAATATCCAAACGGTGCGGTGTGCGATTGGCAGACTCAATAGTTTCATTAAAAATAATTTTACCAATCGGATTTGAGATGAACAGATTGACAGATTTATTCTCAAACGCTTTTAAATCTATGAAGACTTCATCTTGCGACGGGTTCGGGAAGGTGATAAAATCCGTAATTTTATTATAACCAACGCTTTGAACGTTTGAATAAGTCACTTCACCGCTTTTCAAAATAATTTTTAAACGGTAGAAATTATCACCTTCATTCGGTTGATTATCATAAACATAATAATAAGGTTCGGAAGTAGAAACGGTAATTTTTTTCATGAACTCGAATATATTTCCATCCAGAGATTTTTCAATTTCAAAGCCCGATATTTTTTCGCAATACTTCACCCACTCAAGTCGAACAGATGCGTCTAAGATTTCTGCTTTTAAATTACCGAATGCGATAAGCGGTTGAATCGCAGGAGGAGCATTGACGATATTAACTGAATAATCTTCAACTTCACCACGTTCAAACGTCTCGCACGGATCGGGATATCCGCCAACCTTCATCGAAATACGCATTCTCGTTTTTCCTAAGTTTGCATTGGCGGGAACGCTGAAACCGGTTTCATTATCCAAAAAAACTCCGGATGCAATAACGACAGGGCGACTGATGACCATTTCGTTGGCACTAAAAATATTATCGTTATTGAAATCAATCCAAACGCGCCAAAACATATTCGCGTTATTCGGATCTCCACCCCAACTGCTTTGCGGTGTAATCGTTATCAATCCACCCATACCCCGATATATTGTTGCCGGTGGTACGTTTGTAAAATCGCCGTAACCTTCTTTTGACGTCATCGGAAAATTTAAACTCCCGATAGGTGTAGCCACCGAAACATTTGAAATCCATTGTTGCCAAGGCGCAATACCTTTTGACGCGCAATAATTTCCGGTATTCGCTTGAACGACAAACGGTTGGACAATTAAATTATCTGCCGGAATTTGATCGTTAATATCTGCTCTCAATATTATGAAATAATTTCCCGGTGCAGTGTTTGCGGGAATTGTAAAAGGCAGAGACAATCCGGGTAAAGTTTGAATGCCTATCGGCGGCGTAGTAATGCTGCCGATGAGTAAATCATTTGAACTAAAAAGATTGTCCGAAGATAAATAAACACTCACCGGAACATTTGACACAGGCAACGTTCCGGTATTTACTATATCAAAATTTGAATTCTGAGTTTGACCCGCCGTTGCACTTTGAGGTGCCGACCAATTTTGTACTTTTATATTCGTAAATTTAGTTCCTATGCCGGATATGTTCACCGTATAGTCTTCGACCTCACCTTTATCAAAAGTTTCGCAAGGTCCGGGATAACCTCCCCACTTAACCGAAACGCGCATTCGAACATCAGCCGTCAAGCCGTTAAGAGCGTCGAAAGGAATTACTACATTAGCGATAAAAGGATTGGCATTCGTACTTTGCAAGACAATTTCAGAATCTTCAAAAATATTGTTGCCGTTGTAATCAATCCAAACGCGACAATAAACATTCGAAAGATCTCCTGCGTAACTTAATCCGGGCGTAACGGTGAGCGGGAATGGTATTTGACGCGGAATGCTTGTCGAGATATTTGTATAATCTGAATAGCCGAGTGTCGAATAATCTTTAAATTTTCCACTTGCATTGTTTATTATATTAAATTGCACATTTGAAATCCATAATTCAAAAGGTTTTATACCTTTCGAAGCGCAATAATTCCCGGTGTTCGCTTGATCGGGAGTAGTGCTGCCGGCATTGAGATAATTGCAGAGGATTTTGTTACTGCCAATAGATTTAGTACAAGATACATTTTCCGCTTTCCCGGATAAGTTCAAGAGCAAAAGGGTGAGTAAGGAAGGTATAATTTTGTTCATTGTTGTATGTTTTTTAAATAAAAATAAATGGATTTTAACTTAAATTTTGAATTTTGGTTTTGGTTTTTTTTTATTTTAAGCCATAAAAGGATTTTCTCAGTATCGCAAAGATCACAGCTTTTATAACGGTAAATGTTACACAATTTTCTTTAAAAGTTACATAATTCATAGATAAAGTAGCATGTGTTGATTTAACAAAAATTGTATGTTTTATTAGTACTTTAGCATTTTAAATTATTAAAATATTGCCTCTATTAATTCTTATTCGTCACGGACAGTCCACGTACAATTTAGAAAACCGTTTTACCGGAAGCGTGGATGTTCCTCTCACACCTTTAGGCAAAGAAGAAGCGCGAGCTGCCGGAAAAAAACTAAAAGATTTTAAATTTAATAGAGCCTATACGTCTGTTCTTATAAGAGCAATTGACTCATTGACAATTATTTTGAAAGAAATTAATCAACCGTATATTCCTGTTGTAAAAAATGCCGCATTAAATGAAAGAATGTATGGTAGTTTGCAAGGTTTAAATAAAGCTGAGACCGCAGAGAAATATGGAGAATCACAACTTGAAAGTTGGCGAAGAAGTTACGCTATTCGTCCGCCGGACGGAGAAAGTCTAGAAGATACTTTCAATAGAGTTGTACCTTATTATAAATCGGAGATTGAACCAAAATTAAAAGCCAACGAAAACATTTTGGTTGTTGCACATGGTAATAGCCTTAGGGCATTGGTGATGTATTTAGAAAAAATTGATCCGGAAGCTATAGAAAAATTGAATATACCCACCGGTTTACCGAAATTATATACTTTAGATGATCGACTTAAAATCTTAAGTGCGATATATTTGTAGGGATTTTTATAAAAAGCAGCAGAGCTGCGTTCTCTTGGTAGAATTTAGAATTTTATAGAATTTGCAAGGTGCAGTAGCACCGTTCTCTAAAATTTAAGAGGACGGTGTGCTGCACCTTAAAACGTTATAAAATATCTTTTTCTACCAAGAGTTCGCTGCTACGCAGCTTCTATAATCGGATATTATTGTCAATTAATTAAATTTTAACACTGCTCACTTTTGACGGTATTTTCAGCATCAACTTTATGCGCTTCACTAGGTGCAATTGCAACCAAATTGTCCACGAGATGAGATAAGCCAATCCAAAAAAGGTCAGCAGCTGTTTCATTTGTTGATTTATTTTTTTCAGATAAAATATTTAAACCGAGCCAATGTTTTTGTTCCCCAAAAAAATACTACAACACCGGCAGTAATTGCAATAATTGAATAATGAACGTCGGGATAATCAACTAACGGATTATGTATTTCATCTCTCGGGAATGAAGTTCTGCCAAGATTAGTCATGGTATGAAAAAGAATGCAAGCAAATAAACTTTTTCCGGTGTTATTATAAATCCAAACAATTAAAACTCTTACGGCAACAGTTCCGAGCGTTCCCCAAACTATCCAATTCAGATTGTGTCCTTGTTGAATGATTGAAGGGTAATGCCATACTGCCCAAGGTATTCCTATCAAGATACTTGCCGATAGTGCGCCAAAACTTGCTTGCATACTATCAATGGCATAACCCATGTAGCCGACTTCTTCAGCTATTGCTCCGAAGAAGAAAAAAATAAAAAGTATGGGTATCGTTGAATAATGAATCTGCGGTTCGATGGCGAGGGGTAATTTTATTAAATTCATCACTTCGTATATCACTAAATATACAAAAGGCATAAGCAAAATAATTGGCACATACCAAATCTTTTGCTTGATTCTTGAAAAATCGAAAACTCTTCTCAGTAATTTTTTTATACCCACGTATCCTTCTTCTTCATTAACAAGAATACAAGCAGCTATTAGCGGTGTAAATGCAGCAACAATATCTGTTACAGGAATATCTAACGGAAGTCCTTTGATTTTAAAAAATGTTCCGATAATCCATACAGGAATAGACATGGCATAAACCAATAGAAAAAACTTTAAAGGCGATTTAGGTATTGATTTACCGTTTTGCATATTATTTGTATAAATCTACTCACTTTTGCCGGTATTCTTAGCGTCAACTTTATGAGCTTCGCTTAGTGCAATAGCAATCGCTTGTTTGCGATCGGTAACTATTTTGTCGGTGTTACCGGCGTGCAACTCACCTTCTTTAAATTCGTGCATGACGATTTCCATTTTTTGTTGGGCCGGCGTGGGCATTTTTTTTTCCTTTTTCATAATTAATTATTTTTAAAACGATTTGAATTTTTATTAATCAGTCAAATAAAACATTGAGATACAAAAATGACAGGTTTCTAAGCGATAAGTGTTACAAAGTTTTAGAAATATTTTACACGATTCACATATTGGTGTGTAAAATTGAGACCGGCGATTTAAAGAGATTTAGTCCGGTTTTTTATTTTTTATAAAAATTTCTAACAGACGGCAAAAACGCAACAAAAATTATAATGATTGCCAAAAACATATACAAAGTCCGGAGCCAATGCACTGATTGTAAATAAACTATTTCCATCTGTATCCAGATAATCAATGCAAAAGCCACATAAATACTAAAAGACCACGA
>JAYTNA010000373.1:0-1880 GCA_043748865.1 Saprospiraceae bacterium | reverse complement strand
GCATGATAACTGCAACAGCTACCAAAATATATCGCGCATAGTTCGGAATAAATTCGTACCAAAATTTTTTAACTCGCATCTCGATTTTGGATTTTAGATTTTTTACCTGTAATTTACGACTTGCAACTAACAACCTAATTGTGGATATTGCATCGTCACACAATGCAAAGAACCGTGTTGTTCGATTAAAATTCTGCAATTGATGCCGATAATTTTTCTATTCGGAAAACAATTTTGCAAAATGTGTAAGGCTGCTTCATCTTGTTTCACACCATAAGTCGGCATTAATACAGCACCGTTTATGATTAAAAAATTGGCGTAAGTTGCCGGCAAACGATGACCGTCTTCGGCGTAACACGCATCGGGCATCGGCAATGCTATTAGACGATAGGATTTTTTATCAGCGGTGCGAAAACGTTTGAGTTCATTTTCCATTTTTTTTAATGTCGAATAATGTTCATCGTTTTTATCATCGCACTTTACGTATGCAATCAGATCAACGTCACAAAAACGTGCGAGCGTATCAATATGACTGTCCGTATCATCGCCGGCAAGATAACCGTTGTTCAACCACAAGACACGATTGGCTCCGAAAAGTTTTTTTAATTTTTGCGTAATTTGCTTTTTTGAAAGATGTCCGTTTCTGTTCGGAGAAAGTAAACATTCGGAAGTAGTCATCAGCGTGCCTTCGCCATCGCTTTCAATGCCGCCGCCTTCAAAAACCAAAGGAATTTGTTGTACGTTTTCTTTAAAAAGTTGGCGTGTAATCAAATTATCTTTATCGGCAGCAAATTTCATTCCCCAACCGTTGAATGTGAAATCATAAATAATTTTTGAAACTTTATTTGTTTCGTCCGTTTTAAAAACTGTAATGCCACCATGATCACGCGCCCAAGTATCGTTTGACGGAATGTGTACAAGGCTTAATTTATTTGGAGGGATATGCGCTAATAATTTCGACACGTGATTTTTATCGGCACAAACAACTATAACCGATTCATATTCCGTGACGGCAGTAATCATTTCTATAAAACACTTTTCGACTTCAATTATTTTATACGCCCAATCCGAATTTATGTGCGGGAATGTAAATTGTATGGCGTTTTGTTCAGCCCATTCGGCAGGGAAAGTTATTTTGGATTTCAAATTTAATAATTTTTGCAAAGGTACAATTTAAGTGATTATTTCTTTCTCATTCCTAAAGAGTAAGGTTAGTTTTTTATTTCTTAGTTCATTGGCGTTTCGAGCATTGCCTTCACAATTTTAAAAAAATTATTAAAACTATCTCAACGTATGAATTATGCAATTTTTTAAGAAAGTTTTGTAACACGCCCCGTTTTAAAAGTACTCACCTTTGCATCAAAATCAAGTTAAGAAAGTAACGGTACGCAATTCTTTTTTTTATTTAAAATTACAACAAATGAGCTTTATTGAAACCAAACCGGATATGTCAGGAAAGTCGGTAAAAATTTATTATGACACTTATGGTACAGGCAAGCCGGTCGTTTTAATTCATGGTTGGCCCCTTAATCACGAAATGTGGGAATATCAATTAAATGAATTGCCGAAGCATAATTTACGTTGTATTGCCTACGATAGAAGAGGTTTCGGTAAATCGGATCGACCTTTTGAAAAATATGATTACGATACACTCGCAGAAGATTTAAAAGAATTGCTTGAACAATTGAATTTAACAGGTGTAACACTTGTAGGTTTTTCAATGGGTGGTGGAGAAATTGCGCGGTATATTAGTAAATACGGAACAAGTAGAATAGAAAAAGTTGTATTGGTAAGTGCAGTTACGCCTTTTATGCTCAAACAAAATGATAATCCGGATGGTGCTGATAAAACTGTGTTTGACGGGATGATAGAAAAATTAG
>JAYTNA010000372.1:0-1678 GCA_043748865.1 Saprospiraceae bacterium | reverse complement strand
GTCTGTTGTTAAAAATTCCATATTTGCAAATGTACAAAATTTATTTTACTGCTTATCCTTTTATAGTTGTGATATTTAAACTCACAATGAATTCGTAAATGTAGGTAATTTTCTTTTTTCAACAAAAATACAGGATCTGATTCACACTAAAAAATCATTTTCACAGCTAAAAATAAGATCCGTTACCCTGACTTTTATTGTACGGAATTTTTATAAAATCAAGTGACCCCGGTTTTACGCGCAAATAAAATGCATAAGTATTGCGCAACGGTTGCCAATTCATACCCATTTGCCAGCAGTGCAACTCTCTTTGGAAACCAAAATCCGGATACGTTAAACGTTTATTCGCAAAATCGTAACCGATGTTGCCGACGGTAATACGCCAATTTTTTGTAATCGGAATATCGCCGGAAGTGTAAAGTGCATTTTGTATAATCGTCGTATCGCGTCCCGGCGTTTTATCAATACTGATAGCAAAAGTATGGCGCAAAGTAAAATTATTCAAAACATCTAGCAGAGATTCGGCTTCTATTCTCTTTACTTTCGGCGGTCTGGGTTTTATGATATTGCCGTTCGCGTCGCGTTCTTCGTTGCCGGTGAGTTTGGTTTCGATATTTTTTTCTTTACTCTCCGCACCTTTCAATAAATCTCGAATTTGTCGAATACTCAAATTGGTGTTCAAACTCATCGTTAAATTTTCAAAATTCAGTAAACGTCCGTTGGCTTGATACGCAAAAGTTTGTAAACGATTGCCGCTTTTATCGCGTCCATAAGGATCAAAAAGTGCGTTGATACTCAACGATGATAAACCTTTAAACAAACTTGTGTTCGTTGACATCGTAACGCGACTCCATTTAAAAGAATCTGCAATCGCATTGAAACTGCCACCGATAAAAATGTTTTCCAACAATTTCATTTTCTTTAAAGTCGAATCTTTCGACATAAACTTCAATTCAAAAAAATTCGAGAGCGAGTAAGTCACTGCCATTTGCGGACCACTCGCTGACGGTGTGCCGAAAATAGAATTTTCGTAGCGACTGTAAATTTGTTGCAACGGATTATTGATGCTCGTTTGAACACTGTCTGCTAAATTTCTGTAATCGGGCGAGTAAGAAAAACCGATACTCGGATCAATACGGTGCCGAATACCGCGCAACCAACCCTTTTTAAAATTAATGGTACCGAAAAGTTTTGTAGAAAGATTTGCACCGGCAGAAAATATTCCGACACGCGAAAAACGATCGTTATATATCGTATCAACCTTGCCGTATTGTATTGTATCTTGAACTATCGTTGTATCTATTCGAATAGAATTTTTTAAAACAATAGTATCGAAAAGAAATTTATCTTGGGTTTTAACGGTAGGGTTGAATTTGCGAATTTGATCTTTCAAATACCACAACTCGCTGTAATTAATGGACGGCGTAAATTGCAGATAATTAAATAACGTAAAATTTACGCTACTACTCATCGTGTGACTCATACCGACTTGCGTACTCTTCCACATAGCCGGTGTGAACAACAACGAGTCTTTGGTTTGAATACGATTCGTAAATTTACTGCTGTATTGAAAAGAAATTTTTTCGTACCAACGTTCTTCTCCTACTAATTTTTTTCTTTTGAAAGGAAAAATAGTTTGCAAAGCGAAATTCAAATCCGGTGCGGTGACAGAAAAATC
>JAYTNA010000371.1:0-3272 GCA_043748865.1 Saprospiraceae bacterium | reverse complement strand
AATGGATGACATGAAGAAAAATAAAACTCTAATTCAATCATTTTTCAAACATCCAAAACTCGGCTATAAACTCATAAGTTAACGCTCGAATCTATCGCAAAAATTCGCTCTGCAAATACTTTTTATGCATAGATAATCTTTCAACATTTGCGATTTACGATTTTGGATTTACGATTTATAAAATTTAATTAATTCTACAAATTCTGATTCAGAAGGTAATAAACCCCATCGCAAATGCAAAATCCAAAATCGAATTACTGTTTTACAATACGCAATACTTGAACGTGTTGATCGGCTTCAAGTCGGATGAAATAAATGCCCGGCGCATGGTTGCTCAAATCCATATCAAAAATTTCGTTGGTAGTGTGCGAGCGATTTTCTTGAATCAAAACTTGTCCCATAATATTCATCACTTGAACGCGCAAATCCAAAGTTTTACTTAATTCAACTTGCAAAGTCGCGTGGTCGGTTGTCGGATTCGGTGCAACGGTGATGTGTCCGAAAGGCGATGTAATATCCGTTACAGATGTAGCACTACTGACCGTAAAGGTTTGCACATCAATGCAACCATTTTTATCGGTAATGGTAACGCTATAATTACCGGCGGCGAGACTGGACGGTGAATCCGTAGCGGCACCATTACTCCATGCAAAAGTATAAGGTGCAAGTCCGCGTGTCGGCGTAACTTTTATGCTGCCGGTTGTTTTAGTTGCGTCACTGTTTTTCACAGAATTAGTTGTAGCGAAATCTGCCGGGCAAATACTTTTATAAGTAATATTATCTAAATCAAAGAAATAACCGGCAAAAGTTTTGATACCGCTCGTCACCGTAAATCTTATTTTTATTATTTGTCCGGCAAAACTACCAAGTGCAACTTTCCGCGTGGCATAAAGTGCCGAAAGTTTGTGGTTATTTTTCGTGACGGTATCAATCGTAGTATAAACCGTATCGCAAGCCAAAGCCACGTCAACGACTAATTTATCGGAACTGAGCGGTGTGTAACTATTATAAGGCGACGCATCGTTGACGAAACGATAATCGTAATATAAAGAGTCGGCGGCTCTAATTGTTCCGAATTTTCCGGTGGTGATGCTGAATAAATTAGCAAACGGATATAAAGTTGTATCTCTGCCATTGATAACCGTATCAGTAAAAATATCGGCGTATAAGAAACCGTTGCTGTTCGGATTACCGTGTCCACCTACGCGCAAACCGGCTCTCCTTGCGATCCATTGTGACGGAGCGGTTAAATTATCGAAATTATAAACCGTATTCGCGCTTACCGTTTTCGGAACTATTAAACGATAAGGCAGTGTATCATTAATCGTAAAACCGTCTCCACTAGTGGTGATGAAAGCGATTAAAGGTTGTATATCCGTTTTAGAATTGCCGACTTGTGTTTTAAATTTGTACGTCAATGATTGACCGGCAGCAACCGCAACTGTATCTATCGTTTCAAGCACCGGCAAATTATTGCCCAATTTGTAACCCACACTGAATTTCGATTGCGCACTCGTTCCTAAATTTGTAAGTTTCACCGTAACGCGGCAAGTATTCATGTAATCAAATCCGACGCTGTCAACAGCCATATCAATTGCAGCCGGAGATGAAATCAAAATATTATCAATAGCAACCCCGTCATAAGAAGAAGTTGAAGGCGTTGAAGCGGCATCAGACCTGAATCCGAAACGAAAACGACATACTGATTTACCGGCAAAACCTGTTAAAGTATTTTGCGCCGTGCGCCAACCCAAGCGCGAAGTACCCGACCACATTTCAAAACGTGTGCGACTGATTGAATCGTTGTACCAATTAATACCGTTCAAGCGATTCCCGATTTTTGCCCAAGTTTTTCCGCCGTCCGTACTGCCTTCTAACCAAGCACCGTCGTAATGCGGTTCGGAATAAAAATTGATGGCGAAACTGATACGCGGGTCGCTTATCATGGAAGAAAAATCATAACAAGGTGAAAGTATGTAACTCGTATCGTTGTCGTTATAACTCGTTTTCCCGCCGGTTGTCCATGCTTTTATACCGGAAGCTGCATTTTGAATAAAATTATACTGTGGTTGCCCATATTCCCAAGAAGTTTTTCCGATGGTATCGTAAACAGACCAAGTATCTTTTGTTTGTTCAAAATTTTGAGCATAAGGAAAGGTGCTGATGTTGCGCGGACGTGTCACTGTCAATCGGAAGGTATCATTCGCTTTATTTTTGTCGCTGTCCAATGCCGTCCACGCTGCGACGATATATTCGCCGGGAGTAGAAAAATCATAAGTATTTTTGAATGCTACCGTTACAATACTATCTTTAGATACATTACCCGTAAATAAACCTTCCGTCGGATAATTCACACTAATGGGTTGCCCATTCACACTATATTTAAACGGAATAAGTGCTTGAGGCGCACCGCCGTAATTTTTTATCATGATTTTTACGGTATCCAGATTCAAATCGCAGCGATTGATGGGTGCTAAAATTTTTACCACACCTACATTAGAAGCTGTATCGGATTTAAAATTCAGAGGACCAACTAAATTACTTGAATCGTTGGTTCCGCAAAGCGACCGCACATAAACATCGTACTTTGTGAGTTCCGATAAACCTTGAATAATTTGAAAAGTATCGGGCGTAATGATTTTATTTCTGCCGAGACCCGGTTTAAAACCTGCCGTATCCCATTCAATTCTGTAATTTATTTTTGTGCCGACAATCGCCGGCTGCCAATTTATCGTTGCATTGTAACTGCGGATGCGTGTCGCTTGCAAATTCAACGCTGCACCACATGAAACACAAGCTGCTTTGGATTTAAACACAACGCCCGTTGTCGGTTTCAAACCGTCGGCGAAAACGATTTCACCGGCGTTATTGAAAAGAGTATATTTTATTTCAACTTGATAATCGCCTTGAGCGTCGTAACGCACGAAAAGAGAATCACCAATGCGGACGCGCAGATTATATAAACGAATACTGTCACTTGGCGTATTAAGTGCGCCGTCGTGCGTGAACGATTGTTCGGCATTGTTGCCGAATTTTAAATTTACGGACGAGCCGTCCCAACCGTCGCCATATCTGTCGTACAGACGTAAGCGATAGGTGCAACTGTCTTGTGCTAAAAGTGCGTTTGAGAAAACAAAAACTAAAATCGGGATTATTAAGACTTTAAAAGCTTTTTCTCTAAGATGTTGGTACATTATGATGTTATTTTGTAAAGACGTATTTTAATGGACGACGGACGACGGACGACGGACAACGGACGACGGACAACGGAC
>JAYTNA010000370.1:0-11753 GCA_043748865.1 Saprospiraceae bacterium | reverse complement strand
CACTACAAAGAATGGAAGACGAACAAACTAAAAATGCAAATGTAAATCATTTTCAATTTTCTTTCCGGAAAACTTTAGTTCTATTGCGAATACCTTGCTAACTTTGTATCATCAGATTTAATTATAACTTTTTCGATTTAGTATTTCTAAATGAACGCTTGGAAAAAAATAGAAAATAAAATAATGAATTCGGCACAAGTCGAAGCGAAAGCGAAACGTTGGCAGACACGCGGCAAAAAAATTGTTTTCACTAACGGTTGCTTTGATATACTGCATTACGGACACGTGCATTATCTCGCTGATGCAAAAAACTTAGGGGATTATCTCGTTGTCGGCATAAATTCGTCGGCATCTGTTAAAAGATTAAAAGGCGCAAACCGTCCGATTAATGACGATTTCACGCGCTTTCATTTATTAGCTGCCCTCAAATTTGTTGATGCTGTTGTGGTTTTTGGCGACAACGGTGATGATACACCGCTCGAACTCATTAAAAAAATAAATCCGGCTATTTTAGTAAAAGGCGGAGATTGGCAACCCGAGCAAATCGTCGGCTCCGATTTTGTTTTATCAAATGGTGGCGAAGTGAAAAGTTTACCGTTTGTAGCGGGTTATTCTACCACGAATATTGAGAAGAAAATAAAGGACGGAAAATAAAAAAGTGGAGAATATCGGACTTGAACCGATCACCTTTTGCATGCCATGCAAACGCTCTAGCCGGATGAGCTAATCCCCCAATTATAAAATGTGCCCGTAAAAGTAAACCAAGATTAAAGGATTAAAAGATTTTTTTGATTTAATTTTGAAAAAATATTTATGCTGCGTCATTTATCATAATCTATCTTAAACTTAGATAAATCCGGTTTTATTTTTTTTGGGCGTTGACATTCAAAATCGTAAATCGTTTTTCCCAAATTTGCCATGAACGGATAACCGACGGTGTCATAATCATATTTATCGTCGTTGAAAATTCCGTCGGCATTGCAATAAATAATCGTGGAGAGTAAAAACTCTACGCCTTTTTCAGTGTCAATAATGTACGCATTGTCAATCAAAAAACCGTAAGCATCGCCGACTTTATTGAAAATGCGGATGTTTTTCGGCATCGGTTTTTTATTGTCGCCGAACATCAAAAATTTACAATAGCTGTCGTACATCGCTGTATCCGTTTTATAGGGCGGCGAAGAAGTTTCCGTCGGCAGTTGCGACATATATTTATACACCAATTTATAATCATCGTCGGTCAATCTGAAACGTTTTTTACTTTCTATGGTTTCCGGAAAAAGCAGCGTGCGCAAAACTTGTTGTTGATCGGATATAGGGTAACAATTTTTGGTTGAAAAATCTTTCGGTACGTAATTAATTTTTCCGTCGTCGTTCATTTCTCCGAGACCTAATTTTATCGGTGTAGAAGAAACGTACTTTGTTTTACTCGTTACCAAAGGTTGTTCATAAATCGGTTTTAAATCTTTGATGAGTAATTTATTGAAAGCGGTTCGGTACCCGGCTTTCACGCGAAAACGCATCGCCGAGTTTTGCGCGTCTTGATAGTCATAAAATTTTATCGGATTTGTATTTTGGTTTTGCTCAACTGACAACGGCGCCGACAAACGGTGCGTTATACGCATATTTTCTAAACCGTGTTGCTTTAAATTATTATTGAAAGGCTCTTGTCCGATAAATTCATATAAACGATTGAAAGCATCGTTATCGCTGACCAAAAGAATTTTTTTGATGTAGTGTTCAATTGTCGGAAAACCGTTACCGGTTAAATTGGTGGTGTCGACATATACAGCAGTTTGTCCGGAAAAACTGGAATCAGTTATCATTATATTTTTCGTAGAGACGCGATGCATCGCGTCTCTACCGGTATTCAAATCATTTATTTTTTCGAGTGCCAATAAACACGCCGGCAATTTTACGGTAGATGCCGGATAAAAATATTCGTCTTTGTTTAAACGATAAGCAAAGGACTTAAACTGCGGGCGATTTTTTTTATCCCTGTCAATTTGCGTATAAAGTATTTGAACGCGATTGACTTCCGGATGCGCGAGAATCGAATCAAATTTACCGGATTTTTTCAAAATGTTAACAAGTAAATCGTCGGTTTGTATTTGTGCCGAAAGTTTAAAGCTAAAAAAAGCGAAAAATAAAACCGTGTAGTAAGTTTTCATAAAAATTTTCGATGAATTAATTTTTGATGAACGAAGATATAAAATTTTTAAAAACGTACATCACAATTCGATAATGATTTTTTTATTCTTTCTTTTAAGTGTGTAAAATCTTATAAACCATCTCCTCCATAAACGCTTTTTCATTTACCGATGCGACATTAATACCTTTCGATTTTAAATCGTATTCTTTCAAAACGCTCATCACTTTTTCTAATTGGTGCAAAGGATAATAATTCAACGCTTTGTTGTAATCTTTTAAAAACCATTCGGAACGTAAACCGAGCGTTTTAACTTGGTCGGTCGGAGAAAGATTTTTTATAAACGCCAATTGATAAAGTTTAGAAAAATAACCGTACAAACTGCTGATAAGCATTACAAGCGGTGCATCTTTCGGGTTATCTGAAAAATAATGAATAATTTTGAAGGCTTGCGTCGCGTTTTTATTACCGAGTGCGTTTTGCAATTCAAAAATATTGTACTCGCGACTGATACCGATATATTTTTCAATATGCGCCGTTTCAATCTTTTTTGTACCGGCGGCATTTAAATTGATACGCAATTTTTCAATTTCATTTACCAATTTACTGATGTCGGCTCCCAAATATTCAATCAAAACATTGAGTGCGTCGGGTGCAATTTCCAATTTAGCATCTAGTAAAATGCCTCGAATAAAATCCGGCAATTGATTGTCGTACAGCGGTTTCGATTCAAAAATAAGCGCGTGTTTCGTTAATGATTTAGCAAAGGCAGAGCGTCCATCTAATTTTTTGTGTTTGTGTGCGAAACACAAAACCGTACTCTTCGGCGCGTGTTCGATATAATTTTGCAAACGTTTGAGTGCATCGTTTTCGCCGGTGCGTTTCAAAAAATCTAATTCTTGTGCTTCTTTTACAACTATTACCTGTCTTTCCGACATCATGGGAAAGCGCATCGCTACGTCAATGATTTGCTGCACATCGCGTACATCTTTGCCGTAAATCACGGTTTGATTGAAAGCGCGTTCCGTTTCAGTCAAAATATCATTTTCAATCGCGTCCGTGATTTTATCAATGAAGTACGGTTCTTCGCCGTGTAAGAAGTAAATAGGCTGCGTTTCACGTTTTTTTATCGTCTTAATAATTTCTTTATAATCCACTTTGTAATCTTTGTTGTAAATTGATTTACTTTTGCGCCGTGGCGTAAAATTACGAATTACGAATTACGAATTACGAATTTTTTTTAACGAGAATATACAAAGCATATTTGTCAGTTTAAGGTTCAAAAATTTTGTTAATAATTCTAAACTATCTAATTCGTAATTCGTAATTCGTAATTCGTAGTTAAAAAATTCATGTCAAAGCCTTTAATTTTAGTTGTTAACGACGATGGTATTTTTGCACCGGGCATCAGTGCGTTAGTCGAAAGTGTTCAACACCTCGGCGAGGTCGTGGTTGTATCTCCGGATACGCCGCAATCCGGTAAAGGTCATGCACTGACGATTAGCGAAATTTTGCGCTACAACCGCGACACGAAAATTTTTAAAAATGTAGAAGCGTATTCTTGTACAGGTACACCCGTTGATTGCGTTAAGATGGCGAAACACGTAATTTTAAAAGGACGCAAAATAGATTTATGCGTGTCCGGTGTCAATCACGGTTCCAATTCGAGTATCAATATTATTTATTCCGGTACGATGGCAGCAGCAATGGAAGCAAGTTTTGAAGATATTCCTTCCGTCGGTTTTTCTTTAATGGATTATTCTTTTGAAGCAGATTTTACGCACGCTCTCCCGTATATTGAAAAAATTGCGCGATATGTATTGGAACAACCAGATAAAAATTTGTTACTAAATGTTAATATTCCTAAATTAAAACATGGTGAAATAAAAGGCGTAAAACTTTGCAGACAAGCACACGCCATTTATAAAGAAAGTTTCAGAGAAGGGCGCGATCCGGCAAATCGTCCGTATTTTTGGTTGACCGGCGAATTTTGTAATTTAGAACCCGATGCAACAGATACCGACGTTTGGGCTTTACAGAACGGATATATTAGTGTTGTTCCTTCGATGCCCGATTTAACGGATTATAAACGCTTGGAAAAATTCAAAAAAAATAAGTTTGAAATAAAAATGGGACAATAGATGATGGACGGTGGACGATAGACTAAAGAAAAATTATTCTATCGTCCATTGTCCATTGTCTAATAACTAACAATTAACAACTAATAACTAACAACTAATATGACTGATATAACTGTACAAGAATTAAAAAAACGCTTCGATGCCGGCGACAATGATTTTGTATTCATTGATGTCCGCGAACCACATGAATACGCAGAATATAATATCGGTGCACAACTCATCCCACTCGGCAACATTATGGCAGCTGCGGATAATGAATTAGCGAATTTCAAAGAAAAAGAGATTATTGTTCATTGTCGCAGTGGTGCGCGTTCCGGGCAAGCAAAGCAATTACTCGCTATGATGGGTTTTACAAACGTCCGAAATATGTTGGGCGGTGTTTTGGCGTGGAAGGAAATGTAGAATTTTTTAAAGAAGAAGCAACTTATCTCGCCAAGAAAAAATTTCTATCGGGTAATTTGGATAGGCTTCAATGAATTTTTTATACTTGCTCAAACTATTTTCTTTTGATTGAGATTTTACTTCAATCGCTAAACCGCCGAAAGCATTTTGTTCAATTACAAAATCAACTTCGTTACCATCCGCAGTGCGCCAAAATTTGATTTGATCTTTTTCATATTTTTCGGTGAGCCGTCTGTAAACATAGTTTTCAATCAATGCACCTTTATCGGCGCGTTGTTCGAGTGGTGCAAAATAATTGATGAGTACATTTCTCAAACCCAAATCATTGAAATAGATTTTCGGCATTTTCGTCAATTCTTTTCTCAAATTTTGATAAAAAGGTCTTACCAAACTAATATGAAAACATTTCTGCAAAACATAAAGATATTGTTCTGCATTAACATTGGTTAGGCGCAGCGTGTTAGATAATTCATGTGTATTTAATAAATTACCGGATTGTCCTGCTAAAAGCGTTAAAAGGCTGTAAAACTTTGTATCGTCCGTAATACCCGCTTCCAAAATGTCTCTTTTAATGAAAGAATCCCTAATTTCTTTTAAAAATTCAATTTTATCCGCCAGTTTATTTTCTAAAACAACGACAGGATAACCACCATAAATAAGATATTCCTCTAACAGTACCCATAATTGATCTTCGAATACTGATTTTTGAATTTCGCCTTCACGTATTGACCGCAGCGCATTTAAAATATTTTCATAGTTTTTAAAATGCAGAAATTCATCAAAATCAAGCGTTCTTAATTCAAAAATTTTCTTCCTACCGGCTAATGAATCTTTAAATTTTTTATCAATATAAAAAGCACTGCTGCCGGTTGCAATTATTTTGATGGTGTCGGCGTATTCATCATATAAAAGTTTTAGAAAATTGGTAGGATCATCTAAATATTGGATTTCATCCATCAAAATAAATGTTTTTTTATTTTGATTTGCGATGACATATTTTAAAACGTTTTCAGGGTTTTCATTGATGTCGAGTAAAATATTTTTGCGTTCAAGATTCAATGTAACGACAGTTTCTCCGTCCGATAATAATTTAGCGGCGATTTGTTTTAGCAGCGTTGATTTACCGGTTTGTCGCGCACCGATTAAAACTGTATATTCACGCTTAGAGGCGTGCGCTATTAAATCTTGATAAATTTTTCTATAAAACATAAATTATCCGATAATTTTAAAATAAAAATCAAAATTATCCGATAATTTTGATTTTACAAAATTTTCAGTCCATTTATTGGTTTCCGATTCAGAATTTTCAGAATTTCAGAATTTTCAGAATTAAATAAATTTTATAGATTCAGAAAATTCTGAAATTCTGAAAAATTCTGAATCACAAACCAATATCGAAATCTTAAATTGTTTAAAATGTCGTTTCTTTGCGCTTTGTTAACGCAACGCTCTTGATGGAAGACGTTGCAGTGCAACGTCTCTACAATGATTAAAAAAACGATATTCCTTTTATTTTTCTCTCTCCTATTTTTCGCTTGTCACGACACAAAAGAAACTGCCAATAATATTTCAAATACCAACAAACCGCTTTTCACACGCATGAAAGCGAGTGAAACCGGGATTGATTTCAGAAACGATTTAAAATATGATCCGGATTTTAATATTTATAAGTATCGCAATTTTTACAACGGCGGCGGTGTGGCGGTCGGCGACTTCAACAACGATGGTTTGCCGGATATTTACATGACTTCTAACATGAACCACAATAAATTGTACCTCAACAAGGGCAATTTTAAATTTGAAGATGTCACGGCAAAAGCCGGTGTTGCCGGCACAAAAGCATGGTCAACAGGTTGTACGATGGCGGATGTGAACGGTGACGGTTGGCTCGATATTTATGTTTGTAACTCCGGTGACGTGAAAGGAGACAGCAGAGGCAATGAACTTTTTATCAATAATCACGACGGTACTTTCACTGAACGCGCAGCAGAATATGGTCTGGTTGATGGCGGATTTTCGACACACGCCGTTTTCTTTGATTACGATCACGACGGCGACCTCGATTGTTATGTTTTGAATAATTCGTACAAAGCGATTGGTTCATTCAATCTTCAAAATAATTTGCGCAACACGCGCGATATAAAAGGCGGACATAAACTATATAGAAACGATAACGGAAAATTTCACGACGTGAGTGCGGAAGCCGGAATTTACGGCAGCGTTCAAGCATTCGGTTTAGGCGTGACGGTGGGCGATGTGGATAGAGACGGTTGGGATGATATTTATGTGTGCAACGATTTTTTTGAGCAAGATTATCTTTATATTAATCAACACAACGGAAAATTTAAGGAAGTGGCAACCGAGCAACTCATGCACATGAGTGCCGCTTCTATGGGTTCAGATTTGGCAGATATCAACAACGACGGTTATCCGGATATTTTTAATACCGAAATGTTGCCGGCAACAGACCAACGTTTGAAAACAAAAACGACTTTCGATTCTTGGAATAGGTATATACTCAACACGTCTTATGGTTTTTTTCCGCAGTTTACGCACAATTGTTTGCAAATAAATAATCACAACGGAATGTTCAGTGAAGTGGCATTTCTCGCCGGTGTTGGTGCGACTGATTGGAGTTGGGGTGCTTTGATTACGGACTTCGACAACGACGGAAAAAAAGATTTGTTTGTTGCGAACGGTATTTATAAGGATTTAACCGACCAAGATTTTATTCAATTTGCGGCGAGCGATCAAACTAAAAAAGCAGTCATCGGTAACGACAGTACCGTAAATTTTAAAGCATTGATTGATGCCATTCCGAGCGAACCGTTACCGAATTTTTGTTTTCACAACAACGGCAATTTATCTTTTACTGATGTGGCAAAAGAATGGGGACTCGGTGAACCGGGGTTTTCAAACGGTGCTGCGTATGCCGATTTAGACGGCGACGGCGATTTAGATTTAATCGTCAACAATACCAACAGCGAATGTTTTATTTACAGAAACGAAGCGCGTCAACAACATCCGGAAAATCATTTTCTGCAAATAAAACTTCAAGGCGAACTTAAAAACACTTTTGCTCTCGGTACAAACGTCACTTGTTACGCCGGTTCCGAAATGTTTTATCAGCAACAAATGCCTATGCGCGGTTTTCAATCAAGCATGGATTATACGCTCACGTTTGGTCTGGGTAAATATACCATTTTAGATTCTGTTGTTTCCGAATTTCCGAACGGTAAAAAAATGGTGTTGAAAAATGTAAAAACAGATACAGTTTTACTTTTGAAACAACGCGACGCGAAACAAATTAATATTCCTTGGGCATTGCAACCGCAGAAAAAAATCACGCCGATTTTTAAAGACGTGACTAAAGAATCCGGAATTGATTTCGTGCATAAAGAAAATGCTTTTTCCGATTTTGATATCGAACGTTTGCTTTTTCACATGAATTCTACACTCGGACCAAAAATGTGCGTCGGCGACGTGAACGGCGATAAACTCGATGATATTTTTATTTGCGGTGGTAAAGATCAACCCGGAGAAATTTTTATTCAGCAACCGGACGGTAAATTCAAGTGGTTAGCACAACCGAATTTTATGGACGATAAATTTGCCGATGATGTGACTTGTGCGTTTTTCGATGCGGATGGTGATGGTGATTTAGATTTATTTATCGGTGCCGGCGGTTCCGACGGCAAAGGTTATAACGACAGGATTTATGTCAACGACGGTAAAGGTATTTTCACGCGCAAAACCAATGCGTTACCCGGCAAACAAAACTTAGCCACCGGTGTCGTGCGCGTTGCAGATTTTAATGGCGATGGTTTTCCGGATTTGTTTTGCGGCATGCGTTTAGTGCCGGGTCAATACGGAAAAGCTGTAAGTGGTTATCTTTTTAAAAACGACGGTCGCGGCGGTTTCGATAACGTGACAACCATTTTTGCGCCGGACATGAAAGATCTCGGCATGATTACCGATGCACAATGGGTAGATTTGGATGGCGATAAAGATTTGGATTTAGTCGTTGTCGGAGAATATATGCCGATAACTATTTTCAGAAATGAAGGCGGTAAATTTACGAAAATAGAAATACCGAAAACGAATGGTTGGTGGCAAAGTATTAAAATTGCCGACTTGAACGGCGATGGAAGTCCGGATTTAATTCTCGGCAATTGGGGTATCAATGCGCGTTTTCATGCCGACGAGAAGCATCCTGTAACGATGTATTACGGCGATTTTGACCACAATGGTTCAAACGAACAATTGATTTGTTTGTATGAAGGCGATAAAGAAATGCCCTGCGCTTTGCGTCAAGATTTGTCCACGCAAATGCCGAGTATTAAAAAAAATTATTTGCATTGGAGCGATTACGCCGGCAAAACGGCAAAAGATATTCTCGGCAATGAATACGATAAAGCAAAAAAATATGCGGCTTACACGCTGCAATCAGCCGTTGCAATAAATGACGGCAAAGGCAACTTCACTTTGAAAAACTTGCCGATTGAAGCGCAATACGCGCCGGTGTTTGGCATCGGCATTGATGATTTCAACCGCGACGGCAAACCGGATATTTTACTCGGCGGCAATTTTTTTGAAGTCAAACCCGAAATGGGTCGTTACGATGCGAATCAAGGCACCGTACTTCTCGGTGACGGCAAAGGTAATTTTAGTTTTATGCCCTTCGCCAATTCCGGATTGCAAATTCGCGGTGCGGTGCGCGATATTCAACCGATAAACGTCGGCAAAGAAAAACGTTGGATTTTTTCGCAGAATAATGCGGCGGTTAGGGTTTTTAAAATGAATTAAGTTGAGAATAAAAATTTAAAACATTAATTTTGCTAAGAATTTAATTAATCAAGGTTATGAGTAAAATAAAAATAAAAAATTTTGGACCCATCAAAGAAGGCTATCTCGAAGATGATGGTTGGCTGGATATTAAAAAAGTGACGGTTTTTATCGGTAATCAAGGTTCCGGTAAAAGTACGGTGGCAAAATTAATTTCTACTTTTAGTTGGATTGAAAAAGCATTAGTGAGGGGTGATTTTAAAGAAAAAGATTTAACAGTCAATGCTTTCAAAAAGTATTGCACGTACCAAAATTTAGGAAATTATTTTTACGAGAAACAAAAACAAATTTCATTATTTGCGACTAATCATGTTGAAACTTATATATCTTTTAAAGGAGAAGCTTATACAATTGAATTTGATTCTAACAAAATTTTAATTAAAAAAAGCAAAAATAGGATTTTCTTATTTCCTAAAATCATGTATGTGCCTTCAGAAAGAAATTTTATAAGTTCAGTTCGAAATACAAGAAGTATAAAAGGTTTGCCAAGTCCATTATACACTTTTTTTGATGAATTTGTAAATGCTGTTGAGGATTTGAAAGGTTTTATAGAGCTTCCAATTAATGAAACTTCATTTGAGTATCAACAATTGAATAAATTATCATGGATTATTGGAAAAGATTATAAAATTAAACTATCAGAGGCTTCAAGCGGATTTCATTCTTTGGTTCCACTTTTTATAGTTAGCAAACATTTATCAAATTCATTAAAATCGAATCGAGACATTTCAATAAATGAATTTAGTTTAGATGAAGAAAAAAGAATTAGAAAAGAAATTGAAAGTATTTTAACTAATCCAAAAATTTCTGAGGAAGTAAAAAAAGTTTCTTTAGAGGTTTTGTCATCAAAGTTCATTTATGCATCTTTTATAAATATTGTTGAAGAACCGGAACAAAATTTATTTCCTTCATCGCAACAAAATATTTTAAATAGTTTGTTGGAATTTAATAATATAAGTTTCGACAATAAATTAATTATGACTACTCATAGCCCTTACATCATTAATTACTTGACTTTAGCAATAAAAGCAGATGAATTAAACAGAAATATCAAAACAGAAGATTTGGGAAACAGGCTTCAAAAAATAGTCCCATTACGGTCAACAATTAATTCAGATGATTTAGTAATTTATGAATTGGATGAACGAGATGGTTCTATAAAAAAATTAGGGAATTACCATGGAATTCCTTCCGATAAAAATTTTTTGAACACATCACTTGGTAACGGAAACAAACTTTTTGATTCACTATTAGAGATTGAAGAAGAAATATGAAAGTAGATTTTTTTAAACAAGAATGCCGAACAATAACCAATGAAATGAAATTCGGCTTATGCGATGACGAAAATAATAAAGAACCTGCCTACATCAACATAACTGATGAATCAACTTGGATAGCGACTGTAATAAATGATACAGCAAAAAAAATTGAATTTACGGCAATAGATAATTGTATTAATATTTTTCGAGAAAACGGAGAAATGGAAAGAAGGTGCGATACTATGATAAGTTACGAAAATAATTTACTTTTTGTGGAGTTGAAAACTAAGCGGGCTGACTGGAAAGCAGAAGGATTAAATCAGAAAGAAGTAACGATAAACAGTATGCTTGAACATAATGAAAATTATTATTACAGTTTTACAAAAAGAAAAGCAATTGTCGCAAATTCAAAGCACCGATTTCCGAGTTTTCAAGATTATGACACTGAACAACGAGAGTACTTCAAAGATAAATACAAAATAAGAATCCAATATGAAGCGGAAATTGTCATTAGATAAGTTGAGTATCTAATTTTCGTATGAATGAACTTCATTAAACTACTGTCCTTACACACAAATTGCCGAACTCTTATAATTGAAGTTATAGAATATTTAACAGATTTTCATTCCAAATCTTCCAACCGGCTTCCGCTTGAATGTGCAACATATTCAAACCGTTTTTTACAGAAGCACCATATTCTGCACCGCGTTTCATAAATAAAGTTTCTTGCGGATTATAAACCAAATCATACAAAAAATGTTTTTCGGATAAATGTTCGTATAAAATCGGCGGAAAAGTTTCCGTATTCGGCGACATACCGAGTGGCGTAGTGTTAATGATGAGCCGATATTTTTTTAAGATTTGTGGTGTAATAGCATCGTAGGTGAAATAATCTTTCACGTTGTACCGTGACACGTATCTGAACGGAATACCGCGTTGGTTCAAAACAAATTCCAC